>NZ_DATCTO010000063.1 GCF_036567905.1 Candidatus Binatus sp. | reverse complement strand
GGGCGCGGCCCGTGCCGCGGGCGCGCAGTCTTTTAATACTGGCCAGCCGTGCCAACGGCCAGGGGTGACCCCTGCACCCAGTGTCCATCGCGAAATCCCGAGGACGGTCTTTCGCTCTCAGGGTCGAGAGGAAAAGATGCGTCGCGCATATTTTCCGATTCACATTGGCCCGTCGTGCCAACGACCAGTGAAAAACCCCGCGTGTAGCCGTCCTCAGCTACGCCGAAGCCTCAAAGCATCTCGCCCGCAGGGGCTCTGCTTGGGTGCGCCGCAGCGTCGCGGGTATGGCCCGCGCCGGGCGGTCGCGTTACAATGACATGTCTGACAAGGAAGGTATGTGCAGATGGAACGTGTTGAATTGACCCGCGAATGCGAAGGCGTCCGGATCCCGGCCGGAAGCAAAATGATGCTGGCAAAGGGGACCGAGGCCTTTATCACGCAATCGCTCGGCGGGACCTTCACCCTGCAGATTGCCGCGTACGGCGGCCTGTTCCGCGTCGCGGGCAAAGACGCCGATGCGGTCGGCAAGAAGCCCGAAGATGCGGGCGCGGTGTCGGCGTCGGGGGGCGGCGATCTCGAAGCGATGGTCTGGGAGCAGCTCAAGACCTGCTTCGATCCCGAAATCCCCGTCAACATCGTGGACCTCGGCCTGGTCTATGGAATGGAAGTGAAGGACGCCGGCGACGGCGCCAAGAAAGTCGAAGTCAAGATGACTTTGACGGCGCAGGGATGCGGCATGGGCGCCTCGATCGCGACCGACGCGCGCTTCAAGATCATGAGCATCCCGGGCGTGTCGGAGGCGGACGTCGATCTGGTGTGGGATCCGCCGTGGACTCCGCAGATGATTTCTCCCGAGGGGCGCGAGCGCCTCGGCATCGACTGATCGACGCGGCGCTTTGTGAAGCCCCGCCACGCCGCCGCGCTCGCGCTTGTGGGCTGGTATTTACTGATGCCGCCAATAGTCATGGAAGGTGACAAGGCAAAGATCGACGGCAGTGTGCCTTTGTCTAAGTGGTATCGTGTCGATCGCGTTTACGAGACGGAATCCGCGTGTGAGGAGACTAACGCCAGGCTTCGCGCTATCGCGGAGAGTCACAAGAATTGGATCGGCCCTTCTGGAAGCGTCGCGGCTGCAAGTGACCGGTATATCCTTTTGACAAATCAGCGCTGCATCGCGACCGACGATCCGCGTCTCAAGGGAAATTAAGACACTCGCACTCCGAAATTCAGACACTCAGCCTCTAATTAAGACAGCACCCGAAGTCGGCGGTGCGTTGACACGCCCGACGGCGTCCGATAATTGTGTTCGTTCGGCATATCGATGTTTGCAATAGTAAAGACAGGCGGAAAACAGTACCGCGTCGGCGTCGGCGACCAGATAACGGTCGAGCGGCTGGCCGGCGAGGTTGGCGCGGCTATATCACTTGACAACGTGCTGGCGGTCGGCGGCGATGCGCCCAAGGTCGGCACCCCGGTGGTCGCGGGCGCGTCGGTGACGGCAAAGATCGTCCAGCAGCCGCGCGGCACGAAAGTGATCGTGTTCAAGAAAAAGCGCCGCAAGAACTACCGCCGCAAACGCGGCCATCGGCAGGAACTGACGGTGCTCAAGATCGAGGAAATTTCCGTTTCCGCTGGCGCATAGTCGCCCGCGTTAATTTTTTTCAGTGAACCGCGGCCCCGAAGGCCGCTTCATCCAGGGAGACACTGCGTGGCGCACAAAAAAGGCCAGGGTTCGACGCGCAATGGCCGCGACAGTCCGGGCCAGCGCCGTGGTATCAAGATTTACGCGGGGCAGACCGTCAAGGCCGGCAACATCATCATCCGCCAGCTCGGCACCCGCGTGCATCCGGGGCGCAACGTCGGTCTGGGCCGCGACTATACGATTTACGCGCTCATTGACGGTGTGGTTAAGTACGAGCCGAAGGGTGAGAAGCGGCAAGTGAGCGTCGAGCCGCTCCCGGCCGGCACCGATAGCGCAGGGGCGTCTGCTTAGGGACCGTCAGCCCGCAAGATTCGAATTGAAGCCCCGCGGTGCGCCGTGGGGCTTCTCTTTTTAGTGTTTTTGATCCTTGATTTTGCTTTTCATTTCCGCAACTCGCGACGGGAGGAACTTCGATGCGACTAGGTTTAATTTCCGGCTATTCGGGGGCGCAGATGGGCTTGCCGATGGACACCATCCTCGAAGCGGAACGCGTCGGTTTCGATTCCGTGTGGACCGCCGAGGCTTACGGCTCCGACGCGGTTACGCCGCTGGCCTGGATCGGCGCGCTGACCAAGAAAATCCGGCTCGGCACCGGAATCATGCAGATGCCGGCGCGGACTCCCGCCGCGACCGCGATGACCGCGATGACGCTGGACGCGCTGTCGGGCGGCCGCTTTATCCTCGGCATCGGGCCGTCGGGTCCGCAGGTAGTAGAGGGCTGGCACGGCGTGTCGTACGGCAAACCGCTGCAGCGCACGCGCGAGTACATCGAGATCGTGCGCACGATTCTCGCGCGCGAAGTCCCCGTCGAGCATCACGGCAAGGAATTCGACATCCCGTACACCGGTCCGGGCGCGACGGGGCTCGGCAAGCCGCTCAAGAGCATCCTGCACGGGCGCAAGGACATGGCGATCTACACCGCGTCGATCAGCCCCAAGGGCATCGCGCTCGCGGCGGAAATTGCCGACGGCGTGATTCCGGTCTGGATGAATCCGGAGCGATGGGACATCTACGGCGCGCCGCTCAAGCAAGGCTTTGCGAAAACCGGCGGCAAAAAGAGCCTCGACAATTTCGACGTCGCGCCGTTCGTCACCTGCATCATGGGCTCGGACCTCGCCGGATGCCGGATGCCGGTGAAGGGGATGCTGGCGCTGTACATCGGCGGGATGGGCGCGCGCGCGAAAAATTTCTACAACGACTACGCCAAGCGGCTCGGCTACGAAGAGGTCGCGGTGAAAATCCAGGACCTGTACCTGGCCGGCAAGAAGGCCGAGGCGATGGCGATGGTGCCGGACAAGCTGGTCGATGAGGTCGCGCTGGTGGGCAGTCGCGAGCGAATCGCGGACCGGCTCAAGGCGTGGAAGGCGTCGCCGGTCAAGACGATGCTGATTGGCACCGGCGATATCAACGCGGTCCGCGCGCTGGCGGAGATATGTCTGTAGCAGATCGGCGCCGCTCGCAGGGACTATAATGGTCAGGCCGCCATGCGATTTATCGACGAAGCCAGGGTATTCGTGCACGCCGGCAAGGGCGGCGACGGCGCAATCGCGTTTTTGCGCGAAAAATTCCGGCCGTTCGGCGGACCCGCGGGCGGCAACGGCGGACGCGGCGGCAGCGTAATCTTCCAGGTCGATGAAGGCCTCTCGACCCTGCTCGATTTCAAATATCAGCCGCGTCTGATCGCGAAGGACGGCGAACCCGGCCGCGGCAAGGAACAATACGGCCACGGCGCCGACGACGTCGTGGTGCGAGTGCCGCCCGGGACGATCGTCTTCGACGAGGAAAGCGGGATGACGCTTGCGGACCTGGTGATGCCGGGCGACACGGCGACAATCGCGCAGGGCGGCGAGGGCGGCCGCGGCAACATGCACTTCGCGTCCTCGACGCGGCGCTCGCCGCGAATTGCGACGCCGGGAACCGCGGGCGAGCAGCGATGGATCCGGATGGAACTGCGGCTGGTCGCCGACGCCGGGCTGGTAGGACTTCCTAACGCGGGCAAGTCCACGTTGCTGGCCGCGCTCAGCGCGGCGCGCCCGAAGATCGCGTCCTACCCGTTCACGACGCTGGCGCCCAACATCGGCCGCGTGTCAATCTCCGGCGAGGAGGGTTTCACGCTGGCCGATATCCCCGGGCTGATCGAGGGAGCGCATCGCGGGCTTGGACTCGGAATCCGTTTTTTGCGCCATCTGGCGCGCACGCGGCTGGTCGTTTACGTGCTCGACGGCGCGGATAATCCCGACTCCGCGCTGGCGACCGTGCGCGCCGAGATCGCGGCGTTCGATCCCGCGCTGGCCGATCGCCCGGCGGTGGTCGCGCTCAACAAGACCGATCTGATCGGCGTCGGCGAGGCGAACAAGGCCGCGCGCAAGCTGCGCAAGCTCACCGGTCTCGAGGTATTCCCGATTTCGGCGGACAAGCGCGAAAATCTGGCGCCGCTGGTCGCGGCGATCGCGCGGATGCTTCATCGGATGGATCAACCGGCGGCATGTCCCAACTGAACTACAAGGAATCGGCGGTCGCGCGCGCGCGGCGCGTCGTGATCAAAGTCGGCAGCGCCGTGTTGTCCGAGGTCGAAGGACTGCGCGTCGATGTGATCGAGCAGCTCGCGGCGCAGATCGAGCCGGCGGTGCGGGCCGGCCATGAAATCGTGATCGTCACGTCGGGCGCGGTGGCGGCCGGACGCGCGCGCCTCTCGAAACTTCACGGCGCAACGATTGCGGCGCGGCAAGCCGCGGCCGCCACCGGGCAAATCGAGCTGATGTCGGCGTGGGCGCACGCATTCGCCGTCCACGATCGGACCGTCGCGCAGATTTTGCTCACCCATCAGGACCTGGCGGAACGCCGCAGGCGTCTCAATGCGAACCAGACGATTGCGGAATTACTGGGCGCGGGCGTGATTCCAATCGTCAACGAGAACGACACGGTTGCGGTCGAGGAAATACGGCTGGGCGACAACGACGTGCTGTCGTCGCTGGTCGCGAGCCTGGTGCAGGCGCAGCTCTTGATTATTTTGAGCGATGTGGATGGCGTTCTGACCGCCGACCCGCGCGAGCGCAGCGACGCGCGGTTGATTCCCGTGATCAGCGATCCGGAGGCCGAGATGCGCGGGCTGGTGGCCGAGCATGCGGGTCCGCTGGGGAGCGGCGGGATGGCGACCAAGTTGAAGGCGGCGCGGCAGGCGGCGCAGGCCGGAATCGCCGTGATAATCGCGCGCGGGCGCGAGGCCGGCATCGTCACAAGCGCGCTGGATCCGGCGCGCGAGGCGGGCACGCTGATCGTGCCGGCCGGCGTGCGGCTCAAGAGCCGAAAGCATTGGATAGCGTTCGCGCTGCGGCCGGCGGGCTCAATCGCGGTCGATAAGGGCGCGGCCGACGCGCTGTGCAACAAAGGGCGTTCGCTGCTGCCCTCGGGCGTGCGGGAGGTTCGCGGAGACTTTGGTGGCGGCGCTTGCGTGAGCCTGCTCGATCCCGATGGAGCCGAGTTCGGGCGCGGGTTGGTGAACTATCCGGCGTCCGACGTGCTGAAAGTGGCCGGGCGGCGTTCGACTGAAATTTCAGCTCTGCTCGGCTACAAAGTGGCCGACGAGATTATCCATCGCGACAACTTCGTGCTGATCAAGGAGATCGCGTAGCGAGCGGGCAGGGGTGACCCCTGCACCCGGTACTAAGAGAGGATGCGGGACTTCGTCCCTGTTAGAAGTTGGGGGGCGAAAGACCCGCAGTTTATTTGAGCGGGTTCGGGATATATTCTCGCAGATGGATGAGTGTTGAAGCGGATACGGTTGCGGCGCTTGCGCGGGCGCGGGCGGCGGCGCCAGGGATGGCGCTGGCCACCACGGCGCAGAAAAACGATTTTCTACGCCGGCTGGCGAGCTCGATTCGCGATTCACGCGCGGAAATTATCCGCGCCAACGCAACCGACCTGGAGCGCGCGCGCAAGAGCGGACGCGGCGGAGCGTTCGTCGAGCGGCTGACGCTCGACGACCAGCGAATCGAAGCGATGGCCGCGGGCGTGCTTCAGGTCGAGGCGCTCGACGATCCGGTCGGGGCTGCGATCGAGAAGTGGACGCGGCCCAACGGGCTGAAGATCGAAAAGCGGCGCGTGCCGATCGGCGTGATTGCGATGATTTACGAATCTCGCCCCAACGTCACGGTGGATGCGGCCGCGCTGACGCTGAAAGCCGGCAACGCGGTGGTGTTGCGCGGCGGCAGCGAGGCGCTCGGCAGCAACGGATTTCTTTCGGGATTGATCGCGCAAGCGTTGCGGGACGCCGGGCTCAATCCCGACGCGGCGACCTTTATCCGCGATCCGGATCGCGAAGTAATCCAGATAATGAAGCGCAGCCGCGAGCTGATCGACTTGATAATCCCGCGCGGCGGCAAGTCGTTGAAGGAGGCGCTGGAAGGCTCGGCGGTTGCGCTGCTGCCGCATTTTGACGGCATCTGCCACACCTACGTCGATTCCGCGGCCGATCTGAAGATGGCCGAGGAAATCTGCTTGAACGCGAAATGCTCGCGGCCGTCGGTCTGCAATTCGATGGAAACGCTGCTGGTGCATCGCGCGGTCGCGGAAAAATTTCTGCCCGCGCTCGCCGCGCGGATGACGGCGGCCGGGGTCGAAATACGCGGGGATGAGCGGACGCGAAAAATCGTGCCCGCGGCACGCGCGGCGACGGACGAAGACTGGGACACGGAATATCTGGAGCTGATCCTGGCGGTGAAAGTGGTGGATTCGCTTGACGAGGCGATTGCGTTCATCGCGCGTCACGGGTCTCATCTTGCGGACGCGATCGTCACCGGCGACGCGGAGGCGGCGGCGCGCTTTGAACGCGAGGTCGATTCGGCTACGGTTTACGTCAATGCGTCAACGCGTTTCACTGACGGTTTCGAATTCGGATTCGGCGCAGAGACCGGAATCTCGACCAATCGGCTGCACGCGCGCGGGCCGATGGGACTCAACGAGTTGACCACCTACAAGTACGTCGTTGGCGGGACCGGGCAAGTTCGCGCCTGAGCCGCGAAGCTGAAAAAAGCATGCGGGTAGGATTGTTCGGCGGCAGTTTCAATCCGATTCATCTCGGGCATCTGCGCGCGGCCGAGGAAGTTCGCGAGGCCATCGAGCTCGACCTGGTATATTTCATTGCGGCCGCGTCGCCGCCGCATAAGGCGAAGACCGAATTGGCGCCCGCCGAGCATCGGCTCGCGATGGTTCGGCTGGCGACCAAGGGCAACCGGCATTTCATGGCGTCGGACGTGGAGATTCGGCGGGCCGGGCACTCGTACACGATCGACACGGTGCGCTACTACCTGGCGACGCTGCGCCAGCCGGCGACGCTGTACCTGCTGATGGGCGCGGATCAGTTTGCCGAGCTGGAATCATGGAAGGAGCCGGACGAACTGGCGCGCCTGTGCAACTTCGCCGTTCATACAAGGTTAATCGAAGGCGAGGCGGGTCCGCCGCGAATCTCGGTTGCCGCGCTCAAACGATTTGGCTACACTCAGGCAGACGATCACTACGTGCATTCGAGCGGACAAACGCTATCTTTCGTCGAAACCACGTTCCTACCCATTTCAGCGACTGAAATTCGCGGCAAACTGCAACACGGTGAATCGATCAGGTACCTGGTGCCGAGCGATGTCGTCGATTACATCCAGTACCACGCGCTCTATTGAGGATCGCTCTGCTTAAACTTTCGCGTTCATTCCGATCGAACCAGCCACCAGCGGCGAGCACGTTGCCGCGTCGCGGACACATTTCTTGACCGCGCTGAAAAAGGCATACGCCGCCGCCGAAGCGGCGCTGGAAAAAAAGGCCTACGACCTGGTGGTGCTCGAAGTCGAGCATCTGAAGTCAGTCGCGGATTATTTTTTGGTGGCGACCGGACGCTCCGACGTGCAGGTGCAGGCGATCGCGCGCGGGATCGAGGACGCGATGGGCAAGGCGGGACAGCGGGCGCTGGCGGTCGAAGGGATGCATCACGCGCACTGGGTGGTGCTCGACTACGACGACGTCGTGATCCATCTGTTCTACGAACCGGCGCGCGAGTTCTATCGGCTCGAGACGAATTGGATCGACGCGCACGAAGTGAAGCTACCGGAGCCGATTCGGACGCAGGCCGAGGGCTTGCGCATCCGGGCGATCGGGTGAGAGTCGGCGCGCGCGGAGTTTTTTAGTCAGACTTCGCGAATTACGTGCGAGATCCAGACCAGGATGACGGCGCCGATGGTCGCGACGACGATCGCGCCGATCATGCCGCTTGGTCCCGGAATGCCGAGTGCGCCGAAGATCCATCCGCCGACGAGGCCACCGAGCAGGCCGAGCACGAGATCGCCGATCAATCCGAAGCCTTCACCGCGGATCAGCTTGCCCGCGAGCCATCCCGCGATTATTCCGACTATGATCCAAAAAATCATCGTGGGTCCTCCTGGTTGTCGCGATAACGCTCGAAAGACCGAGCGGGACCGCTACTTTTTTTGTTCCATCGGGACGCCGCAGCACTTGAGTTGTCCGGAGCCGCCCTTGGTGACGATAACCTGCGATTTGCAATTGGCGCAGATGTAAACTTTGCCGAGCTGATTTGCCATTCGTGGATCCTGATCCTTGTTGACGATTTTTTCCTAAAACTTTGCGCTGAACATTCACGCGCCTCGGAACAGCGGTTTGCGCTGCTCGAGAAAGGCGCGCACGCCTTCGGCGCGGTCGGCAGTCGTTTGTAGCAGGGCGTATAGATCCTCCTCAAGCCTTATGCCCTGCTCCAATGTCATGTCGTAACCCTTGAGCACGGCGTCCTTGACCAGCCGCGCGGCGAGCGGAGCACGGCTCAGGATCGCCTCGGCGACGCGACCGCTTAATGCGGCGAGCTCGATCCGGCTGTCGGCGAGATATGTGACCAGTCCGATGCGCATCGCCTCGCCGGCTCCCAGAGCCGTTCCAGTGAGCATCAGGCGCAGAGCGTTGGCGGCGCCGACCAGCCGCGGGAGCCGCTGGGTCGCGCCGAAGTGGGGCATCGCGCCGCGTTTCATCTGCGTGATCGCGAATCGAGCCGACGAAATGGCGGCCCGAATGTCGGCGGCCATGGCAAGTTCCAATCCTTCATCGAATGCGTCGCCGTTGATGATCGCCACGGTGGGCTTGGAGAGCACCGCGAGCGATTCGACCAGGCGCGGATCCACGCCGTCGTCGAAACCGGTGCAGAACACGGAGCCGGCACCGGTGACAGCGAGCATGCGGGCGGCGTCGTCATCCTCGACCTGCTCGATCAGCTCGAGCATCCGCACCGCCATCGCGGGCGTGAGCCGGGCGCGCCCACTGGCGTAGCGAAGCGTCGCGCTGACGCATCCGCTGGCGAATGCAACCTCGACTGCGCCGGCGCCACCGTGGCGCCCGGCGCGGGTTCGGGTTCTTTTGGCGGGGCGCGGCGTCAGATGTCTCCAGCGGGCGCGCGCAGATCTTTGCGCAGGACTTTGCCGAGCGGATTTTTGGGCAGCGCGTGAATGAACTCGATACGCTCGGGACGCTTGAAGCTGGCAAGGCGCGAGCGGCAGAAGTCGGCGAGCTCTTGCTCGGTCACGGTCTTTCCCTTGCGCACGACGACGAAGGCCTTGACAATCTGCCCCCACTCGACCGAGGGCACGCCGATAACGGCGCATTCATCGACGGCCGGATGGCTCATGAGGACGGTTTCGATTTCCGCGGGAGCAATATTTTCGCCGCCGCGGATGATCATGTCGTCCTTGCGGCCGGCGAAGAAGACGTAGCCGTCGCTGTCGAGCCATCCGAGATCGCCCGTGGCGCGCCATCCGTCGAGCAATCGCGCGTTGTCGTCGCGGCCGGCGTAGCCCTTCATGATTCGCGGGGTGCGGATGATTATTTCGCCGACCTGGCCGGCGGGGAGGAAGTTGCCGTCCTCGTCGCGGACGCGAATCTCGACATCGGGGAGCGGCAAGCCTACCGAATTGAGGCGTTTGAGTTTGAGCTCGATCTGCTCGGGCGTGCCCTCGATTCTATGATCGTCGGGGCCGAGCACGGTCAGCGATGAAGTCGTTTCAGTCTGTCCGTACGCGTTCACGAAGCCGACTTGTTTGGGGAAGACTTCAATCGCGCGGCGAATTACCTGCACCGGCATCGCCGCGCCGCCGTAGGCGAGGTTGGTCAGGCTGGAGAGATCGGAGCCCGCAAATGACGGCTCGTCGATGATCTGCTTCATCATCGTGGGCACGACGAAGGCATGGGTGACGCGCTCGCGCTGGACGAGATCGAGCCACGCGCGGGCGTCGAATTGCGGCATCACGATCATCTTGCGGCCGGTCCACATGTTGGTCATGTACGCGGTGGTTCCGGCGATGTGATAAAAGGGCACGCACACCAGCGAGACCCCGCGATCGGTGCCGTCGGCCATCTCGACGTTGGCGGTCACGTAGGCGGTGAAATCGCGAAAGCGCAACTGCACACCCTTGGGCAGCGAGGTGGTGCCGCTGGTGTACATCAGGATCGAAATATCCTCGTCTTCGACTTCAGCTTCGGATTCATCGGGCGCAGCCTTGGCGATCAGATCGGCGAGCCGCGGCAATCCGCCGGCAGCGTCTCCGATCGCGACAATCCTGCTCGCGCTGAGCCGGGACTGAATTTTGTTTATCAGTTCGAGGTAGCGATCGCCGACGAGCAAGGCCTTCGCCTGTGCGGTGTTGATCATGTATTCGAGCTCGGCATCCTTGGCGCGGTAGTTAAGCGGCAGGAATATGAGCCCGGCCTTGGCGGCAGCGTAGTAGCATTCGATGTAGAGGTCGGAATTGGTGTCGAGCAGGGCAACGACGTCGCCATGCGCCAGACCGAATTGTTTGAAGACCGCGCACAGGCGCGCGACCCGGTCGTTCAGATCCGCGTAAGTAAGGCGTCGCGCGCCGAAGACCAGGATTTCCTGGTCGGGCACGATCGACGATGGGATCGTGACGAAGTTAACCGTGTTCACAGCGCGCGATTCCTCCGGGGTATATGCAAATCAAATATTGGCATTTTTTCCGCCGCGGACAGGCGCGGGTCCGCGGTTGTTTTCGATCAGCGCGAGCCGTTTCCAAAGCCGGCGTTCGAGTTCGAGTCCCTGTCGAAGCGGCAAATCGAGCCCTCCCCAGACCGCCAGCTTTAGCATCGCGGACCGCTCGCGGGCGACCCGTCCAAAGGCGCGGGCGAGCCACAGAGCGCGACGATCCAAATCCGCCACGGGAACTACTTCGGCGACCAAACCTACAAATAACGCGTTTTGGGCGTCAATCCAACGGCCGGTGAGGCAAAGGTCAAGTGCGCGACCCAGGCCGAGCCGGCGCGCGGCGGTTTGGGTGCCAGCGACGCCGGGAATCATGCCGGCGCCAGTCTCGGGCAGGCAAAGGCGGGTGTCGTCGGCGGCGATGGCGAGGTCGCACAGCAGCGCCATCTCGAGTCCGCCGCCGACCGTGAAGCCGTGGACGGCCGCGATGGTCGGGACGGGCAGCGCGCGGAGCATCCCCCACACGTCGCGGCGAAAGCGGGCCCATCGCGCGACGATCGGCGACGGCGCCATCCCGAACTCGGCAAGATCGCCGCCGGTGGAGAAGGCCGGACCGGCGCCCCGCAAGACCATCGCGCGAACCTCGCGATCGTCGTGGATGGCGGCGAGGACCTGAAACAGATCGTCGCGCATCGCCATGTTGTAAGCGTTGAATTGATCGGGACGATTGAGCGTGACCCACGCGACGGGGCCGCGCTTGCTGTAGAGAACCGCGCTCGAGCCGCTCGATGACATCATCCGGAGCGCAGGTCGGCGCTGTCGCTGCTGGCGATGGCGGGACGGCCGCGCTCGTAAACCACGCGGCCGCCGACGATTGTTATATCGACGGCGAGGTTCATCAGATCGGCGGGCTTGAGCGAGAACGGGTCGCGCGGCAACACGATGAGATCGGCAAGCCGGTCGGGCTCGACGGCGCCGGCCTCGAGCCGGGCGAGGCGCGCAGCGTCGATCGTGAAAAGCGCGAAGGCCTCGTGGACGGGGAGCGCTTCGGCGGGTGCGAGCTCGACGCCGTCGATGGTGGTGCGGGAAACCGCGGCCGCAATCGCCGCGAGCGGCTTGGCGGGTGTGACCGGGGCGTCGGTGGCGCCGGCCAGATGAACACCAGCGGCCTTGAGACTTCGCGCGCGGTAGAGATGCGCGACGAGGCCGGGCTCCGCGGCGTACTTGGGACCGCGGAAGTGGATGAAGCCGGGGTTGGTGACGACCCACACGCCGAGCGCCATGAGCCGGTCTATGTAGTTGGGCGTAATCAGCCCGCCGTGCTCGATGCGAAACCGCGGGATGGCGCGTTCGCCGGCGAAACCCGCCTTGGCGGCTTCGATCGCGGCGAGCGCCTCTTCCAATTCTTCGATTTCGGTCGCATGAAAGGCGCAATCGAGTCCGCGGTCGAGCGCGTGGAGCACGGTGCGCGCGAGCCCGGCACGGTCGTACTGATAGCCGGGCATGAACTTGACGGCGGACAACCCGATTCCAGCGGCGCGGGCAAGTTGTTCGCATCGATCGACGGCGTCGAGATGCTGCGCGCCGATCATCGCGCCGACGCGTTGGCATATCGCGCCCGAAGCCGCCAGCTTGGCGAACAGTTCGACTTCGACGGGGCCGTTGCGCGCGGTTGCGTCGGTGAACGTGGTCACTCCCGCGGCGGCCAGTTCGCGGCTCATGATGCGCGCGCGTGATTCCGATTCCGCGGCGGTCACGAGCGGGAGATGATTCGACAGCCACGTTTCCATCCCGACCACGAGGCCGGTGAGCTTGCCAGCGGCGTCGCGAATCATGTTGGCGCCCAGCGGCGGGGTGAAGCCGGGAGCCTCAAGGCCGAGCAACGCGATGGCGCGCGAGTTGAGCCAGGTCGCGTGCAACGTCTGATGGCGCAAGCGCAGCGGGTTCTTGGGCAGCGACTGATCGAGCTCGGCGCGCGTGGGCCCGCGCTTTTCCAGCATCATCGCTTCGTCGCATCCGAACGCGCGCAGCCAGTTGCCGGGCGGAGTTTTGCCGGCGGCAAGCCGCAGATCGGCCAGCAGATCGCCAACCGTGCGGCATCGCTGAACCGAGACTCCGGTGGCAGCGGCGGCAGCTTGCAGGAAATGGAGGTGCGAATCGATGAAACCGGGAGCGACAGCGCGGCCCGCGAGCTTGATCAGATGAGTTCGCGGACCGACCAGCGGCTTCAGTTCCGCAAACGGACCGTGCGCGGCGATCAAGCCCCTGGAGATGGCAACCGAGTCGCTGCCGGGGTGGCCGAGGACCAGACCCTCGTGAAGAACCAAGTCGGCTTTCGCGGGCGGGACTACCACTTCGGAACGCATGCCTTCGTCGCCTGCGACCGAGCGCGGCGGCGTATGGACGCTCTAGTCGGAACTTGGAAGCGGCTTGGCTTCCTTGATCTTCATCTGAGCATCGCAACACTCGACGCCGCCGGCGCCAGCCTTGTTGCAGAGCACCTCGGTGCCGCACTTTTCGCATATGTAACGCTTACCGAGCACGTTAGCCATCGCAATTCACTCCTTGAACCGGGGCCGTGCGGGCCCGCAGGTTAAACTTAAAGTATCGCTTCAACTCTTTAACTCTGCGCGAACGGCAAATCAGTCACGATCGCGGCGCCGTCCCCGCCAATCTTCAACTCAACCCCGGGCGTCCATGCGCTGTGGTGCAAAATCGCAAGCCCGATCGCGCCCAATCGCGGCGAGCGCACGGCACTGGTCACACGGCCGACTTCCGTCCCGGCCAGACTGACGACCGCGCCGACCGGAGGCACCTGCGCATCACTGAACTTAAGTCCAAACATCCGTTTTTTCAAACCGCCGCGCGCGGTCGCCCGCTCGATAGTTTCCTGCCCGAGGTAGCATCCTTTGGAGAACGAGATTGCGCGATCGAGCCGCGCCTCGAGTGCGATCGTCTTGTCAGCGGTATCCACACCGACGAGTGCAACGCCGTTTTCGACGCGGATGGTTTCGAGCGGGCTCGAATCGACGCGGCGCGAATGCGGCGCCCTCGCAAGTATGCCGGCGATGGTCGAATCGACCGAATCGCGCGAAGCGATTACGGATACAGCGGGTCCGCCGTAACGAGGCAGGTTGCCGATCAGCGACTTGCCGGCTTCGATGAAGCGCCAAGGGGGCAGGGACGCAGCCACTTCAGCAGGGCAGGCCGCGTCGAGCGCGGCAGGTCCCTCGACGTCGATCAGGGCAAGCCGGCTGGCGTCTTCGAATTCGACATCGTCGGCGACCAGCAGGCGCTCAAGATGCGCCCGCGTGCGCGTCCACGCATCGGAGTCGATATCGAGCACGAGCGCATCGCCGGTGACCCAGATGAATGCGTCGGCGATCACGTGCGCGTGCTCGGTCAGAAACAGCGCGGGCAGGATGGAACCGGGGCGGGCGCCCTTTACGTCGGCGGTGCACATCCCGTGGATGAACGAAGCGCGATCGTCGCCGACCACGCGCACGACGATTCGGCCGTCGAGCACGTGCACGCCCGCCGCGTGTACCACCGCGTCGTAAGCGGCGTCGAAGGCCGCGTCGGCGATTGCGGGCGCGGTCGGATGATCGGTTGTTTCGAGATGTGCCACGACAGTATCAAGATACTAGAAAGTGGCGGCGTTGCGTAACGCCAGCGGCATGCAGGAAGGGGAAATCACTTTGTTGAATTCGGAATTCACCGTGATTGAATGTGAAACCCTGCGCGGGTTTCACCCTTCCGCGGCAGGGCTGAGCCCTGCACCCGGTAACGAATCGAAAAATCCGCGCGGCGCGTCTTTTTCTCTCGGCGTAATACTGGCCAGCCGTGCCAACGGCCAGGGGCTGCGGCCCCTGCACCCGCAGTGAGAAGACGCGAAAATCTGCGCGGCGCATCTTTTCGCGACTACGCGATGGCAGGGGTGACCCCTGCACCCAGTATTAAGGCCGCCCGCCGATGGCGGGCTCGCCCCTGCCAACGGCTTAATGCTGCGCTGCCGTCGCCACGGCCAGGGGTCACCTCTGGCGGGGGCCCTCGGCTTCGGTCGGGATGACACAAAAAGTATTAGGTTTCAGAGGGCGGATTTGAATATAATCCGGGATATCCGAAGGAGCAAAACTATGGGCGCATTTATCCTGGGTTTGATTGTCGGCGCCGGCGGCGCTCTCGCGCTCTTTATCTACGACGAGGGCGATATATTCCTGAAGCTCTCACGTCAGATAAAGCAAACGGCAGAACGCTACCGGCAATCGCCGTAGCCGCACGGGTCAAGCCGCGCGATCGATCCGAATCCCTGGTGATTTAGTGTTTTAGCGGGCGGGGCACGCTCGAAGATTGGCGCAAAAAACTTGCCGCGCGCTGCGGGCTTGCGTAGAATTGCCCTCTTAACCTTCGTTCTTTATCGAGAGTGTCCACACAATGCTGATTCAAGCGACGCAACTGCGCCCGGGTATGATTGTCGAATACAACAAAGAGCTGTACCGGATCATGACGATCACGCACATCACGCCCGGCAACTGGCGCGGGATGGTGCAGACCAAGCTGCGCAACGTGAAGACGGGATCGCAAACCGAGAACCGGTTTCGGTCGGAAGATCGCGTCGAGCGGGTCATCCTGAACCAGAGCAAGATGCAGTTCCTCTATCAGGACGGCGACGATTTCCATTTCATGAACACCGAGAACTACGAGCAGATCACGATTCCCAAGGAGCTGATCGAGGACGTGGTGGGATTTCTGACGCCGAACCTCGAAGTCGAAGTCGAGTTCTATGAAACGACGCCGCTCAACGTCCGGCTGCCGAAAACGGTGGCGCTCAAGGTGGCCCGGACCGATCCGGGAGTGAAAACGGCGGCGGTGACCAACACGCTCAAGCCGGCGACGCTGGAGACCGGAAGGACGATCCAGGTGCCGCATTTCGTCGTCGAGGGCGACACGATCACGATCAACACCGAAACCGGCGAGTACCTGTCACGCTCGAAGTAGCGCGCACGCGAGCCGAAGTTGATTAGCGCGCGCCAGACGGAACGACATGCCGGGCGCAATCGCAAGGCTGCGCTGAATCGCAAGGCTGCGCCCGAGCGCGCGCAGCCGCATCCGATACGCTTCGGGCCGAACCTCTACGTCGCGCATACGCAGCCCGGATTCGAGGGGATCGCGGCTTTGGAAATAGCAGGACGAATCCGACGCGCCCGTGAGATCGCGCGGCGAGTGGTGCCCGATCGCGCCGGGATGACGATTTTTTTCGCGCCGGCCGCCGAGAAACTGGGCGCGATCCGGACCGCCGAGGACCTGTTCGGGCTGGCCGGCTACCGAGCCGGGGTTGGACCGGAGAGCGTGGCGCTGGACAAGATTCGCGCCGCGGCGCGCGAAGCGCCGCTGGTCGAGGCCGCGCTGGCGGCGCGGGTCAAGGTCTCGCCGGGGACGCGCGCGGGCCGCAGGCTCAAGTTCCGCGTGATCGCCAGGATGGCGGGCGAGCACGAATTTCGGCGCGTGGATTTTCAACGCGCGGTCGAGCGCGGGATTCTCGAGCGGGGCGACCACACCTGGCGGTTGGAAGAAGAGGACGCCGACGTCGAGTTCTGGGCGAGCATGATCGACGCGGAGTTTTTTCTGACGGTGAGGCTCAGCGACGACCGCATGCGGCATCGCGAGTACAAGGCGGCGCATCGCCCCGCCTCGCTGCGCGCGTCGAGTGCGGCGGCGCTGGGATGGCTGTCGGAGCCGTGCGAGGACGACGTGGTGCTCGATCCATTTTGCGGCGCGGGAACCATTCTGATCGAGCGGGCGCATCTGGGGCGCTACGCGATGCTGCTGGGCGGCGATCGCGATCATGCGGCGCTCGCGGCGGCGCGGATCAATGTCGGCGCGCGTTACAAGCCAATCCAGCTCGAGAACTGGGACGCGGGCGCAATCCCGCTCGGCGACGCGAGCGTAAATAAAATCGTCACCAACCTGCCGTGGGGATTGCGCTATGGATCGCACGGCGAGAATCGAAAACTCTATCCGCTGTGGTTCAGGGAGTTCGCGCGCGTGCTCAAGAGCGGCGGCGTGATGGTGATGCTGACGGCGGAGTGGCGGCTGATGCGCGAGCTCGAGCGCGTCGGCAAGATCGCACCGAGCAGGATTATCCGCGTGTCGGTGCTCGGCAAGCCGGCGGCAATCTACGTGTGCCGCAAGGAATAGACGCGCTACCTGGCCGGGGAAAAGAAGGCGAGAACCGCGTTTGAGATCCCGTGGGGCTCGCTGCCGTCGATGGGCACAATATACGCCATCGGCGGCGGCGCAAATCCCAGCGCCCGCTTTGGCGATCCCGCCAAGCGCACGCCGGCGTAAATGAATGACGATGAATCGGGCGACCAGATGGTGTGCGATACGGCGAGTTGGTCGAAGTAACGGTACGCGGTCGATTCTTCGGGCGTCGCGAGAAAGTTGCCGAGCGCTTTTTCGGCGCCAGTCTTAACGTCCACCACAGACCAGCTGTAGTAGGGTTTGTCTGCGGGGACGCCGATGTAGGCGAGATGCCGCGAGTCGGGCGCGAAGAAAAATGCGGCGACGTCGTTGTGGGTCAACCATTTCGAATTCGCGCTGGCGACGTCAACCAGCTTGATTCCGTGATAGGTGGGATTGCGCGGCATGATCGCCGTCGAGTAGGCCAGATGCGCCGAGTCGGGCGCCCACACGAAACTGTTCTCGCCGACCGGCAAACTCACGATGGAGCGCGGACGGCCGGCGTCGGCGTCGGCCACCACGATGTTCGATTCGGCGTGGTAGTTGGCGATGTAGGCGAGATGCTTGCCGTCAGGCGACCAGGCGGGAGTCTTGAACGGCGTGCGGCCGCTCGAGAGCACCTTGACGATGTTCTGGCTGGTGGGCGTCAGACTCATCAGCGAAACCTGTTCGGTGCGATCCGAGTCGAGGGCGAGCGTATGCAAGGCAACCTCGCCGGGCCGCGCGCCCCAATCGAAGTACAGAGGCATCCCGGTGGTGACGATTCTGACCGGCCTCGACTCGTTGACCTGGGCCAACACCAGGCTGAGTCCGCGCGGCTCACCGAGCAGAAATGAAAGATGCTGCCCGTCGGGCAGCCAGGCCAGGTACACGATGGGCTCGGCGCGGCTCTCAAAGATTTGGGTGGGCTGGCTGCGCGCGAGATCGTAAACCCATACCGCGAACGAATTGTCAGCTTGCTTGTGAGTCCGGGACGAATATGCCAGGCGCTTGCCGTCGGGCGAGAACGTCGGCAATCCGTAGGCGGTAGTGCTGGCGGGGGCCGCGTCGGGGGCAGAGTCGGCGACCGGCACGATCGCGTCGAAGCGCCGGACATGAATCGCGGCTGCCTTGCACGTGATGCATTTCGGCTCCGAACATTTGGCATCGCAGTAGTAGATGTTGGAATCAGTGCCTACGAAGGTGATCGCGCCGGGCGGCGGCGCGCCATGGGCAATGGTTGCGAGGGCGAATTGAAACAGGACGGCCGCGGCTGCGGGATTTCGCAAGCATGCACGGAGAGAGCGCATCACTGATGGCGTCATCGTGTTTAGAATTGCGCCGGCAGGGGTGCCAAGGCAAGAACGATCCTGCGCGGGAAACCACCTTGCAGCCGGGCGCGGCGGCGAGTGATCGCGACGGGTTGACACGACGCCGCCCAATCGCGCAAAGTTGATGACATGCGCCGAATCGCAATTATTTTCTGCGCCGCGCTTTGGATCGCGCTGCCCACAATTTCGCACGCGCAGTACAACGACACCGATCTACAGAATCCCAAGGAATATCACGACGAGGATTCGCAGCCGCTCGCGATTGTCGCCGACCTGCTCTATCCCGTTGGTTTCGCGGCCGAATGGCTCGTGGCGCGTCCGATGCATTACCTGGTCACCGACAGTCCGGTAGCGCCGATTTTCCGGCCGGTGGACGGCAATGACGGCACGCCAGCGCCGCCGGTTCCGATTATTCCGGACAACACGATGGAGTCGGAGTCGGCGTCGGCATCCACGACACCGCAGGATTGGTCTCCAACCAGGGGGCCAGTCACGACGAATGCAACGGTGATTAAGCAGGAAGCACCGTCATTCGTGGCGCCCTCGACGTCATCCGCGGCGCCCTCGAGCGGTCAGCCGGTGCTTCACTGAAATTTCGCGTCCCGCTATGAACCATCGTCATTGACGCAATCTTGCGAAGCGTTCGGCAGTTGTTTCCGTCGTTGAATGTTGCATATCCTTTGGAAATAGAATTTTTTGTCAATCGGATGCGTCGAATCTGGTGTGGATGAGCTAATCACAGGCTTGTTCCAAGCGGGGAAGTAGCGTCAGTTAGATGGCGGTTGCACTCAAAGAGAAAGCTCCGACCGATCCCGCCGAACTCAAGAAGTGGCGCGAGGACGAGCAGGCGAAAGAACGGGCGAAGCGGGACAAGGAAAAGTCCGAGCTCGGCAGCTTGTGGTGTCGGCGCGATTTCCTGGGTGTGCTCGGATGGGCGGGGTTCGGCGCATTCTCGCTGATCGGTCTGCTCGCGGCGATTCGCTCGGCGTTTCCGCGCGTGCTCTTTCTGCCGCCATCGAAATTCAAGGCCGGCCTTCCGGACGATTACGTGGTTGGCGAAGTGAGCGAGAAGTACAAGCAGGATTTCCGCACCTGGATCATTCGCACCAAGGCGGGTTTCTACGCGATCTTCGCCAAATGCACCCATCTGGGATGCACGCCGCGATGGTTGAAGACCGAGCAGAAGTTCAAATGTCCGTGCCACGGCTCGGGCTATTACATCAACGGACTCAACTTCGAAGGGCCGGCGCCACGTCCGATGGATCGATTCAAGATTTACGTTGGTGACGACGGACAGCTGGTGGTCGATAAGTCGGTCGTGTACACGATGGAACCAGGCGTCGATCCGAATGAGCAGTATCCCGACAGCATCTTGAAGATCACTTGACAGAGACTTAGAATTACGCGCGGCGGATGCAGCTCGGTAAAGAGCCGCATCCGTTTTTATATTTCCACTGGGAGTAGATTTTTTGCGATGGCAATAATCAAAGCCGGTAACATCAACCTCAGCTACGAAACTTACGGCGACGGCGAGCCGTTGCTGCTGATCATGGGATTTGGGATGTCGGGCGCCGCGTGGATCCCGTCGCTGCCGTTCTTCAGCGGCTTCAAGTGCATTTATTTTGACAATCGCGGAACCGGACTCAGCGACAAGCCCGAGGATATCTACACCGTCGAGGGCATGGCCGACGACGCGAGCAACCTGCTCCGGGCGCTCGGAATCGCAAAAGCAAAAGTGTTCGGAGTGTCGATGGGCGGGATGATCGCGCAGGAGCTCACGCTCAGGCATCCCGAGCAGGTCGCCAAGGTCGTGCTTGGATGCACGATGGCGGGAGGTCCAACCACGAAGATGGCGGCGCCGGAAATCCTGGAAAGGCTGATGACGGCGAGCAAGATCATGGCGACCGATCCGGAGAAGGGCTTCGACATCCTGCTGCCGGCGCTCATGCCGGTGGAATTCGCCGCCGAGCATCCCGAGATCAAAGCGATGCTGATCGCGGGCGCGAAGATGATGCCACCTACGCCGGCGCAGACCGCGGACCGCGCGCTGGCGGGCATCTTGCAGTTCAACGCGTACGATCGGCTGGCGCAGATCAAGTGCCCGGTGCTGATCGTGCACGGCGACAAGGACGTGCTCGTGCTGCCGGAGAACGCCAACCTGATCAAGAGCAGAATCCCGCAGGCCGAGTTGTACATGATTGCGGGCGCGGGACATGCATTTCAGCTGGCGGATCCGATCGGGATTCACCAGAGAATCGTCACCTGGCTGAGGAACTGAGGGCGAGCGAGCAGGTTGGCTTGCGGGCCGCTCTTTCCGATGCTCCTAGACCTGGATCAGTACGCCGTTGTGGATTAAAAAACTCAGCACATTGGCGCCAAGGCGTTGTGACTCATGGTCCGGGTTGTGTTCGCGGAACTCACGAATCTTATTGGCGTAATGGGCGCGCCATTTGGTGCTGATTACCCGCTCACCGTCTGACTTCCGGACCCGAAAGCATCGCCCGATGATCGCATCGGGATTCTCGCCCACGAATTGGCAGAATCGCGCGAGCGCTTGCAGCTTCTCGGGCTCTTCGGCAATCGGGTCGCCGCCCCACTGATCGCTTAGATCGCGCCGCCAGGTCCTGACCGACTCGTACCCTTCAATCGTCTGCTCAGTCATCATCCTCTATTCCGGAAAACTAGTCCTGCTCCACGGGTCGCTTGGGCTCGAAGGATCGACCGCCGTGAACCTACCGACGCCTGGTGCTCCATCGTGCCTCTGCTACCTCGAGAAAATGTGAACCGACATTGCCGCGGCATCGCGTCCGAGAAAGCCGCCACCGTTTTCGGTGAGTCCTATGCGCGCGCCGTTCACCTGCCGCGCGCCGCATCGCCCGCGTAGTTGATCGACGATTTCCACGATCTGCGCGATTCCAGTGGCGCCAATCGGATGGCCCTTCGAGAGCAGTCCGCCGCTGGGATTGACGACATGGGCTCCACCGAGATCCATGGCCCCGCTCGCGAGGAATTTGGGACCGTCGCCGCGGGCGCAGAGTCCGAGTTCCTCACATGAGATGAGTTCCGCCGGCGCGGCGGCGTCGTGAACCTCGAGCACGTTGATGTCCGATGGTCCCACGCCGGCGACTTCGTAAGCGCGCTTGGTCACGCGCTCGAGCGCGGTGGGTTCGTCAGCCGCGCGATCGCGCCCTGAAAAGATTACTGACGCGCGCACCTCGACCGGCGTCGCGATACCCAGTCGGCGCGCATACTTCTCCGACATGAGCACTGCCGCGGCTGCACCGTCTCCGATCGGCGAACACATCATTACGGTCAACGGCGGCGAGACCTCGCGCGCGGCCAGGACCTGCTCGCGCGTGACCCGATCGTGGAACTGCGCCTTGGGATTCAGCGCGCCGAAGGCGTGGCTCTTCACCGCGATATCGGCAAAGGTGTTCGCGGTCGCCCCGCTGATCTTCATGTATTCGCGGGTGGAGGCCGCGTAGATGTCCATGAAGAACGATTTCTTCTCGCCTCCGCCCTCGATTTCCGGTTTCTTGTCGCCGGAGCTCATCCGAGCCTTGAGTTCGCGAAGTTGATCCAGATCCACGGCGGTGCCGATCGCCCTGAAGGTGAGACCTTTATCGGGATGGGTCATCTTCTCCGCGCCGACGGCGAGCGTGACGTCGTAGAGTCCCGATTGAATCGCCATCCACGCCAAGTGGAACGCGGACGAAGCGGACGCACACGCGTTTTCGACGTTGAACAGCGGGACGCCAAGGATTCCGGTGTTCCGGAGCGCGACTTGTCCGCGGATCATTTCCTGGCCGGTGATCAATCCGGCAATCGCATTGGAAAAGAAAACCGCCTCGACATCCTTCGGCGCGACGCCGGCGTCCTTGAGCGCATCGCCCACCGCTTCTTCGGCCAGCGAGCGGACGCCGCGATCCGAATACTTGCCGAAGCGCGTCATCCCGACGCCGGCTACTGTCACACGTTCTCTGTTTGGCATGCTGATTCCTCCCTGTCAGGCGCGGGCAATGTCGATTCCCGCTTTCTCTCGATCGATCGGTCCCTGAAGATGCGCCATGTTGATTCCCCTGCGATCCCGACGCGGCGCTACCGTGCCATCGCGGGTCCCGTCACGCCGGCGCGACTGAGAATGTGGCGCGCACCTGCGAGGCTCAGGACATCGTTGGTGCCGTCCTCAATCAAAGAGGCGCGTGCGTCGCGGAAGATTTTTTCGATTCCGTACTCCTTGCTGAGGCCATTGCCGCCGAATACCTGGAGTGCGTCGCTCGCGACTTCGAACGATGCCTGAGTGCAGAACGTCTTGGCCGCGATCGCGTGCTCCAGTGACGGAGTCGTCGAGGTCTGGTTGTAGATCATCACGGCCCGTGACAGCGCCCGGCATGCCTCAACCTTGGTGAACATCTCGAACAGATGCTTCTGGACGAGTTGATGCTCGCAGATCGGCTGCCCGCCCTGGACGCGCTGCCTGGAGTAGTCGAGCGCTTCCTCGTAGGCGGCGCGTGCGACGCCGGTGAACGCAGCCGCCATCGCAGAGTTGGCAAATGTGAGAGTCCGTTCGACTTCGAGCTCGTAGCCCTCGCTCTTTGTCAGCATCCATTTGCGCGGAATCCTCACATTGTCGAAATAAATTTCACCCTGATTGAGCGCGCGCTGGCCGAGCTTGTTGAGCGGCTTACCCTTTGACACGCCCGGCAGGTTGAGCGGGACGAACGCGACACCGCCGCCGGCCATGCCGGCCTTGGGCTCGGTCGTCAGGTAAAGCGCCGCATGGGTTGCGATCGTCCCGTTCGAGACCCACGCCGCCTTCTGTCCATTGATCACGTATGAGTCGCCATCGGCGCGCGCGACGACCTGACCGGTCACGCGGGGATTGTGGAACTCGGGCGTACCCGGCACCAGTTCATCGGAGCCGTGCTGAGGCTCAGTGATCGCCCAGCATCCGATGAGACTACCGTCGCGATCGGCGATATAGGGCTTAACGAACTTTTCGAAAAGCTCCGGATTGCCGCTCGCGGCGGCGGCGGAAAACGGGAAACTCGTGGCCAGAAGGCTTATGGCCAGATCACCCGCGCCCCAGGCCAGCTCCTCGATCAGCACATGCATTCCGAGCCCACGCAGTCCCATGCCGCCCATTTCCGTGGGAAGGCCGGCGACGTGGTATCCCAGCTGGTATGCCTGCTTCAAAACGCTTCGCAGCGGCGAATCGAGCGCGATCACGTCGCGCGGATCGGTCATGCGGTCGAGCTTCACCGCAGCCGGGCGAAGGACATCCTTGGCGAAGCGATGAACGCTTTCTTTGACCGACTCGATATCTTTAGGGGATTCGAC
This sequence comes from Candidatus Binatus sp., assembly GCF_036567905.1. Classification (NCBI taxonomy): domain Bacteria; phylum Candidatus Binatota; class Binatia (SeqCode); order Binatales (SeqCode); family Binataceae (SeqCode); genus Binatus (SeqCode); species Binatus sp. (SeqCode). Next base: position 99,808 of record NZ_DATCTO010000063.1, on the reverse strand, counting down.
GTTCAGCTCGCGGTAGGTGTCCATTCCTTGCTCCTCGACGGTCGTACTAAATGGAATGGGTAGCATAGGTTGTGCCCGGAATGAACGATCGTTTAGTGAAGAGTTTTCAGTCGTGGGATGTATCCAATCGCCGCAATGATTCTTTTCGGGGCAACTCGAGTGGCGTGGCGCGTCTAGGCGAATACGCATCGCTGGTCTATAAGCAAGATGAAAGGAACTGTGAAGACGCAGGCCGCGCTTCAAATCGCACGACGATCGAGGGCGCGCCTACACCCCGCTGCGCAGAGGGAGATTCACCAATGGCAAAGATTGACGGCGGCGAGATGCTGGTAAGGACGCTCGAGCAAGAGGGCGTACGCGAGATTTTCACGCTCCACGGCGGCCATCTCGACGCGATTTACGCGGCCTGCCGCGCGCACGGCTTTCGCGTAATCGATACTCGTCACGAGCAGGCAGCGGCGCATATGGCTGACGGATGGGCGCGCACGACGGGGCGTCCGGGCGTCGCGATCGTGACCGCGGGGCCAGGAGTCACAGACGCGGTCACTGGAGTCGCCAACGCTTTCATGGACTCGATCCCGATGATTTTGATCGGAGGGCGAAGCCCGCTCATCGAGGATGACAAGCTGTCGCTGCAAGCGGTCGATCAGATGGGCATCCTGCGGCCTATCACCAAGTGGGCGCGCAGCGTCACGCATACCGAGCGGATTCCAGAATACCTGGCGGCGGCTTTCCGCCATGCGACTTCAGGCCGCCCCGGGCCGGTGTTCCTGGAGCTGCCGATCGACGTGCTGTTCACCCGCGTTGATGAGGAGCGAGTCGAGTTTCCCAAAGATTATCGGTCCAAAGAGCCCGCCGGTCCGGGCAGAGCCGCGCTCGCGCAGGCGCTCAACTGGCTTGCCGAGGCGAAGCGCCCGGCGATCCTTGCCGGCGGCGGAGTATGGTTCGCGCAGGCCGCGGCCGAGCTGACGCGCTTTGCCGAGCTTACCAACACCCCGGTGATGACCAACGCCAAAGCGCGCGGCTCGATCTCCGAGGAGCATCCGCTATGCTTCGGAGGCTTCGGCCCGATTCATCCCGCGATCCATGCGAGCGGCGGCGGCAGCGCCGACCTCGTAATCCTGCTTGGTACGCGGATTGGGTTGTTTACCGGCGGGCGCAACTCGGTGATTCCGGGCGATGCACGCGTGATCCAGGTCGATATCGAGCCCGAGGAGATCGGGCGCAACCGGAATATCGAGCTCGGCATTGTTTCCGATTGCGGCGAATTCCTACGCCAGGCCTGCGCAGCGGCGAAGGACGAAAAATTCGACCCGCACGCGGAATGGCTGGAGCGGTTGAGCGCGATCCGCAATGCAATGCGCCATCGCTTCGACGATGCGCTCAAAGACGGGCCCGGCCCGATTCATCCGGCGCGGATGGCGCACGAGATCGCCAAGACCCTGAGCACCGACGCGATCGTGGTCGCCGACGGTGGCGAGACCGCCGCCTGGATGTCAAATGCGTGGACGGCGCGCCATCCGGGACGATTCCTGACGCATGGTTATCTCGGTTGCCTGGGGACCGGCCTTCCGTTCGCGCTCGCATGCAAGGCGGCGCACCCGGACAAGCAGGTTTTCTGCATCGTCGGTGACGGATCGGCGGGGCTTAATTTCTCGGAATTCCATACCGCGGCGAAGAACAACCTGCCTATCGCCGTCGTAATCAACAATGACCAGCAATGGGGGATGTCCAAGCACGGGCAGGAGCTGATGTGGGGGAAAGGCCGCACCATGGCTACCGAACTCGGCATGGTTCATTACGAACGCGCCGCCGAGGGTCTCGGCGCCCAGGGCGAACTGGTCGAGCGCGCGGCGGATATCGCGCCGGCGCTCAAGCGGGCGCTCGCTTCGGGACGGCCCGCTTGCATCAACATCGTCACGGACCGCGACGTGATCGAGCCGGGCACGCTTGCGATGTACAGCGCCGGCCTTGCTGGACTCACGCAGGAAAAACCGAAGCCCGATCCCGGGGGTGAGACTACGCTGCCCTATTACGGTAAGCGCAAGCTGGATTGAATAGATTGCGGCGCGTGCCCGTGATCGAGCGAGGCGCCCGATTGCAGACAGGCCTCGGCCCGCATCGGCGAGGCTGACCTATCCGCTACCGTTTGCCGACGCTCGCGGCGGTGCGATGATGAAATCATGGTGAGATGGCGCGTGCTTGCCGACGCGGTTGTGATGATCCATGCGGCTTATGTCGTGTTTGTTGTTTTCGGCTTCGCCGCAATCCTCATCGGTGTTGTGTTTGAGTGGGAATGGGTGCGGGGATTCGGTTTTCGCCTCTCGCACCTTGTGGCGATCGCGTTAGTTTGCCTGGAAGCGATTTTGGGTGTGATGTGTCCGTTGACCACGCTCGAGGACTCGTTGCGTGCCAGAGCAGGACAGGCGCGCTACCCAGGCGACTTTGTCGCTTACTGGACGCACCGCCTGATCTTCTACAACGCGCCACCGTGGATGTTCACCGCGCTTTACGCCACCTTCACAATCCTGGTGGCGGCGACCTTCTGGCTTGCGCCGCCCAAATGGCCGCGCCGCAGTTCGCACTCGCGCGGCGGATCGCGGATCAGGCGGATCAACTACCGGCGGTACTAGTTTCGCGGCGCGAATCAGCCATAGGCCAGCGAACTTCAAACGTCACGATCTGAAAGGGGCGCAGATCCAACTCGACGGAACCGTCGCGGCGCCGCTTAAGCTTGGCACCTTTCAAAGGCCGGCCAGCGAGATCGATCAATCGAGATCTCCGGCCGCGGCCGAAGTTGAATCGCGCGATCTCCGGCGACTCGGAAGCGCTGAAGGCGCGTACGATGTAGGCCCCGACGCGCTGCGTCGCGCGCGCGGTGGAAAACACTACTTGCGGATTGTCGCAGGCGCAAAGTCGATTCTCAGAAACATCCAAAGCGGAGCGAGCCTGGAACACGCGCGGCGGATACGCATACGCCTGGCTTAGCTGAACGACGCCGGCGCCTGCATACGAACCGCGCCAGGCCGTGATGGCAAATTGAAAACGATGCTGGCCGATTTCCTGGGCGTCGGGCGTCTCGAGCTCCGGACCCGCATCACCACGGCGCATCTTCAGGTCTCCGCGCGAAAGCCATCCTACGCATCGCAACAGCGTCAACAGGATTGTCGTACCGCCGCCGTCTCGCCTGGCCTCGGTCTCGTAGATTCCACGGCTCATCATGGCCGCCGAAAACTCCGCGGACTGCACCGCGGTGAAGGTCCGATGGGGCGCGGTCGGATAGACATCTTCCGTGGCGCCGGCCGGCTCGGTTGGATCGAGCGGGCGGCGGACGATTCCGAAATTCGTGTCGGAGAGCGACTGCGTAGCCGCAATCGGCGTGGATAGAGCGACGCGGATGCGATGGTCGCGCGCGCGATTATCTATCGCCGCCTCGAAATCCACGCGCTCCAGTCCCGCGTAGATGGTGGCGGTCAGTTGCACCGGAACCTCGACGGTCTGTGGCGCGCGCGCCGTGCGATCCTCCGTGAGCGCGCACGGGAGACGGTAAACCAATGAGAGGGCGATGCGGCTTCTGACCGTTGCGCGCTCGATCACGCTGGCGGGGATCGATGCAGGCCTCGAGATCGGCGCCGAATCGGCCACCGGGTCGAAGCTGTATTCGTCGCCTCGGTCGCCGTCATCTTCGAAATAAATTTCAAGGGTCTTGTTGTTTTTCAGGTCGTCGATTTTCAGCCCACGCGGCGACGGACTGAGCCTGAAGTATTCGTTCTCGATCGATTCGATCCCGGCCGCATTGGCCGGCGTATCAGCAGCGAGTTCGTCCGAGCGAACGAGCCGATAAAGGCTGAAGCCGGCCTGCACGAGTGCGTCGTCAACGAAAGTGATCTGCGCCCGCGCGGCCTCCGTAGCCCGGATCCGAAGGATCGCATCGTCAGCCAGCTCAAGAATTCGCCGGCGAAAGCTCTCCGAATCCAGGTCGCCCGCCGGACTGCGGCTGACGAACACGCGGAGATCGAATCGGTTGTCTCCAACGGGTTCGAGTTCGAACCGGTTCACATACTGGTCCATCACCTGAGCGCCGGTGATCAAGCCTTTGAGGTCGGCCGCCTTCACCTCGATTTCCAACGGCCGCGCCGGCCGCGCGACGTCGATCGCGACGGGAATCCGGCGTCCGTCGCTATCCAGCGCGACGTAGCTTGCATGAGGATCGCCGACTTCGGTTTCACCCGTGATGAGCGCGCGGCGAGCGAACGTGGGATTGAACACCGCGATCGCGGCTTCGCCGCCGTTTGGCGCTGAAAGCAGGGCCTCCGAGGCGCGGCGCGCCACGATCTCGCCGATCATTGCGGCCTGATCGAAGCGGTAGCGCATGTCCTGATGAACCTGGTCGATCGAGCATCCGCAGATCGAGTCGTGCGGATGGTTCTGAATCTGCATGCGCCAGGCAACCTCGAGCAGCGCGGTCAGGTCGTCAGCCTGGTTCAAAGGAAAGGCGAGCGCGGCAAGCGGATCGGCAATCCGCTCGAGCAGGTATGCGTTCTGGAAGTCACGCTGCTTTATCCAGGCTCGCGTCGAGCTGACGCCCGGCGTGATATTCGCCCGGGCGGGAGATCGCAGTTCGCCGCGGACGCGAGGCGTGCCGTTCCGGGGCAGCTCGGAAAGCCGCTTCGCGTAATCGTCGAGCGTGCCGACCTCAGCCGTGAATGGCGCGCGTCCGGCTGCTTGCTTCAGGCGCTCGAAGACGATCGGATCGGGTTCCGCGTGATCGTTGCCGTTCATCACCAGGATCGGAGCGTCGGCCGAGAACTCGCGTCCGCGCGCGGCGATTTCGTTCACTCGCGCGATCATTGCATCCGCCGAGTCGGTCGGCAGGCTGGCGCCGTTGGAATAGCCGAACGGCAGAAAGATCGTGAACAGCGCGCTGCCGTCGAGCGCTTCCCAGATGAATCGATTGCAATTCACTTCGCGTCCCACGCCGCGGAAAACGACCGCCGCCGTGAGCCCGAACCCCGAGAGAATCTGCGGAAGCTGTGCGGCGTGACCGAATTGATCGGGCAAATAGCCGGTCTGTGCGGACTTGCCGAATCGCCGCGCGATACGGCTGCCGATCTCAAGATTGCGAATCAGCGCCTCGCCGCTGGCAAGAAAGCTGTCCGCGAGCAGGTACCATGGACCGATTTGGAGCTTGCCGGCTTTCACCAGCTTCGCAATTCGGCGCGCACTATCGGGCCGTACTTCGAGGTAATCCTCGAGCACGATCGTCTGGCCGTCGAAGTGAAAGCATGGGAGGGCTCCGCTTTCGAGAAGCCCAAGCATCTTGTCGGTCATCGTGAGCAGCCGCGCACGCATCCGCTGAAACGGCTGATACCACTCGCGATCCCAGTGAGTGTGAACAACGAAATAAAGATGCTCCATGAAGCGCGCCTCGCCGATTAGAGTCCCATCGCGACGCATAGCGCCGCAACATCACCGATACGCTCGCCCAATGCAGCCGGCGCCACCTGGCAAGACCCCGCTGCCGCGGGCAAGGCCTCGCGCGCCATCACCTCGCGAGCGGGTCCGAGTATCATCTCGCCCGTGCGCATCGCCAGCCCGCCGATCACAATCCGCTCCGGATTGAGGATGTCAACCACAATCGCCAGAACCTGGCCGAGCCGCTCGCCCGTGGAACGAACGATTCGCATCGCGACCGCATCGCCGCGCTTCGCAGCCGCGCAAACGTCGCGAGCCGTGAGCGTCCGGCGATGGGCGGTCAGAATCGTGCTGCACCCGCGCTTTCGCGCGTCTCCGACGGCTCGCATCGCTACCTGCTCCATCCCGCCGCCGCTTGCCCATCCCTCGGCTGAACCGCGCTTGTTATGTCCGACAGGGCCGCCGCGAGTGAGCCGCACATGCCCGATCTCGCCGGCGAGATCGTCAGTGCCGTGGTAAAGTCGCCCATCGACGATGATTCCCGCGCCAAGTCCCGTGCCCATCGTGAGGAAGACCATGTTGTCGAAACCATGCCCCGCGCCGTAGCGATGCTCGGCGACGGCGCCGGCGTTTGCGTCATTCTCGACGTTGCATCGAGCGCCGAATTGCCGCTCGAGGATTCCCTTGATCGGAACATCCACCCACGTGGCAAGATTGGGCGGCGAATGGATAATTCCGCGCAATCGATCAAGCGGGCCGCCGCAGCTTATGCCCATACCGCGGATTGCCGAGATCGGAAGCCCGCGCCTCTTCAGAATGGCGCCGATTCCCTTACCGATCAGGTCGAGCGCGCGGTGGGGGCCCTTGGAGGGCAGGGTAGCGAACTGGTGACGCTCGCTAATATCCGGCGGCCGCTGCGAGACGACGATCGCCGTCTTTGTGCCACCGATATCGACACCGATCCAGATTTTTGCGGGCACGCGATCTCGCCCTCGACCATTTTAGTAGCGGGCAAGCTCTATCAAACGACCACCAGGTTCACCAGCGGCTGCTTCGCTGGCCAGCGAAGCAGGTGGATCTACTTTCCCGCAGCCACTGCTGATTCGGGCAGCTCCAACTTCATCGATCCGTGGCGCTTGAGAATATTGTAATAAGGATCGCGCAGCGCAGCAGTGAAGCCGGCGGCTTCGATGCATTTCACCACGTCGCGGAGCAGCGCCTCGGTCGGGTCGGGCAAATCCTTGCCGGCCGCCGTGATGCAGGCGTTAATCGCGTTGATCGACCCGGTGCCGCAGAGATCGTTTGCTCCTGAGCGCAGTGCCCGGCTGGCGACCTCGAAGCCCATCGTGCGCCAGACTGCGCGGTGATTTTCGATGTTGTCGAGCGCAAGTCGCGCGACCGCCACGTCGCGCAAGTACTCATTGACGACCGCATCATTATCGGCAGGGGGAGTGGTCCCGTTCAGGCGAGTATGCTCGAGGCGTGCGGGCCATACCTTGTACGCCGAAAAGCCGCAACCGTAACGCTCCAATCCGCGATCCTGTTGATCGCGCAGCGCGATCAGATGCTGAACGCGTTGTTCCAGCGTCTCGCCGAATCCGATGACCATCCCTACCCACGGGTTGTGGAGGCCGGCCTTCATGGCCGCGTCGATGATTCGGAACCAGTCTCCGGTCTTCATCCGCGTCGGCGCGGTGCGTTCGCGCACTTCGTCAACCAGGATCTCGGCGGCGGCGCCGGGCACGCCATCGAGTCCGGCATCCTTCAGCTCGCAGAGAATATCCCACGCATCGCGGCCGGTCAGCTTCTCCAGACCGAGAATCTCTTCGGGGCTGAATGCGTCAATGTGGATTTCCGGATAGCGCGATTTGAGAAAGCGCAGCAGATTCAAATGCCACTGAAATGGCAGGTCGGGATTGATGCCGCCCTCAAGCAGGGCATCGCGCCCCCCGATGCGCCTGAGTTCGTCCATCTGGTCGGCGATTTCATCGAGCGTGAGGGTGAAGGCGCCCTCCTGGTGCCGGGCACGATAGAACGCGCAAAATTTGCACGCGACGACGCAGATGTTGGTGTAATCGATATTCCCGCCGATGGAATAAGTCGCCAGCTCCGGGTTGCTGCGGCGCAGGCGTACTTCGTGAGCCGCCGCCGCGAGATCGTTTGCGGGCAAGTCGTAGAGGCGGCGTATCTCGCCGGCGCTGAGCCGATGTCCGGCAATGGCGCGATCGAGCAGCTTGAAGGAAGCATCTTCGTGAGTTGATTGAATCATCGCAGGTTCTCCTGTTTATCGTTGCGCGCCAGCCAGGAATATCTATTGTCGCCGCTGGTCCGCGAACTCGGACCACGCGCTCATAAACTTATCGGCTCCGCCGCGCGCCATCTTTGCCAGCGCGAAGCGTTCATCGGGATCGAGCAGCGACCAGCGCTTCTCCGGCAGCTTAAGCTCGGCGATCAGCCGCGCAACATCCGGCGGCACCTGGCCGTCGTCGGGCGCAGCGTCGTGCGATCCGGGCTTCATGGCCGCGAGCTCGGTTCCCGCGCGGGTCTTAACCGCGTCGCGCAGAAAGGCCGCCAGAACGTCGCGTTCCTCCGGGGATGCGACCGGGAAGTGGCAGACCACCAGGCGCTCGGTCCGCGAGAGCGCCTGCCATTCCCTCAAATGGAGCTTCACACCAGCCAAGTCGAGTTTGCGCCGTACCGACAGCGGCATAAACTCGAGCGTCTCGTACAGTTCCTTTTCGAAGTCGAAGCGCCTGAACATCGGGCTCCTCTCGCGCAGGTTACGGCGCAGCCGCGGTCATTGCCTTGACGGTGAAGAAACTCTTGTCCACCGCACCCATGTTGATGTACCAGGACTCGCGCTCGGTGGTGTCCTGTGCGGGGAGGTAACACATGGTGGCGAAGCCGGCGGTCAGATCATCGATGCTCGCGCCGACCTGGAAGACGCGTTTGAACGGGTAAATCGCGACGCGCGCGTCCGGTACGGCGCGATCGCGGTACGCCATCCAGGTCAGATAGTTCTTCCAGAGTTCGCCGGCGCGATTGTAGAGGTCCTGGTACATAATGCATTGGGCCTCGGCATCCAGGTACATGACATGGCGGCCGAACAGCTCGCCGGGAACCCGGTCCATCCGCGCGCGCCCCTCGATGATGTAGATCCGGCGCATTTGCCAACGCTCGGGACATGCGCTGGCGCCGCCGTCGGTCGGGCAGGTCACTTCCGGCACGTGAGCGACGGCGATGGGAGCCAGCATGGGTTTCTCGCCCAGGAGGCGCCAGTCGTAGTTTTCATTCTTGGCGGCGAAGCCCTGAAAATTGTCGAGCGACCATGTAATCGCACCGGCCGAGGATCCCAGGAACGCCTCGCCAAGCCGCCTGACTCGTCGAGCCCCGGGGTTCCAGCTCCAAGTGTCGTCGCCCTTGAGAGGATCGGCATATCGATAGCGGACGAAGCCGCGGCCACGGTCCTCTTGCGGCGCCATAAATGGATAGAAGCCGATCAGCAAAAGCCGCCCGCTGGTCAGGAAATCGGGGTCGGTGGGCATCGGCTCGACCTCGGTGCGGCCGACGAGGTTGTAACTGGCCAGATGGCCGAACTCGTAGTAGTTGATTGGAACGTACGGCCGATTCAACCCCGCGTACTCGCTGATGCAACTGAAGTCGCGCACATCATAGTCGTCGGTGGAAGTGGGGCGAAACGTGTCGTTCCACATCAGCTTGGTCCCGGCACTGGGATCGTTCGGATCGATGAACGGGAAGGGCAAGCCCGCCACGTATCCCACCAGGCTCCGACGGTCATTGGAAAGCCGGACCTGCGAGGAATATTTCTCGGTGGCCTCGCGATACGGCGGCGGCCATTCGATGCGTTCGGTCGGCACGATCTGCATGCTCATGCCGCGGGTTATCCTGAGATAGACTCCGGGCGACACCAGCTCCCTTGCTTTGTCCGCGCTGGCGGCGGTGATGATGTCTCCGGGCCGCACCTGGGCCGCGGCAGATTGCGGCGCGGTGAGCTGGGTCAAGAGAGCCACCAGCGCGATCGCAATCAGTCGAACGAGCGTGGGCGGCGCGTCATTGGGTTTGATCATTGTGTTCATAGGGTAGCGGCTGTGCACTGTATTCAGCCCCCGAGCACGTGCATTCCTACATTGCCGCGATCCATTGACGCGGAACGGTCAACGAAGCCGGGGGACTTATTCAGGATCGCCGCTTCGATCCGCGATTCAAGCAAATCCGGATTGACCGTGGGGCGCAGCGCGCTCTTGAGATCGACGCCCGCGGGCGAGAACAAGCAAGCGAACAGCCTTCCATCGGCAGTGAGCCGGATGCGATCGCAGCGCGCGCAGAACGGATTGGAGATTGTCGAAATTACACCGAGGCGGAAGTGTCCGTTCAAGAGATAGTAGCTCGCCGGTTCCTCGGTGCGCGCTAGCGGCTTGACCTCGAAATCCCGCGCCAGGAGCGCGACGATCTCGCGCTCGGTGAAGACCTTGTCGGGACTCCAAAGACCGCGACTGTCCAGCGGCATGAACTCGATAAAGCGCAGAGGGATGCCGGCGCGATATGCCCAGGCAGCGAGCGCTGGAATTTCGGTGTCATTGGTCCCGCGCATCACCACGGCGTTGAGTTTCACCGGAAGTCCGGCCTCACGCGCACTGTCGATCCCACGCAAAACCTCGCGCAGGTTGCCGCCGCCGGTGATTTGCTGAAAGCGGGCGGGAGACAGCGAGTCGAGGCTGACGTTGGCGCCGTCGAGGCCTGAGTCCGCGAGTTCGCGCGCGTAGCGCGCCAGCAGGGCGCCGTTGGTCGAGAGCGAGACGCGCCGAAGTCCGGCGGCTCGGAGACTCTGGAGCATGGACACGAATCGGGGCGCGCCGCTGCGCAGGAGAGGCTCGCCACCGGTCAGGCGTATCTGCTCGAGTCCGAAGCGACTAACGAAAACGCCGGCCAGATGATGGAGCTCTTCGAGGCTGAGGACCACTTCCCTGGGACCCCAGACCGGACACTCCGGCATGCAATAAACGCAACGGAAATTGCAGCGATCGGTCAGCGAGATGCGCAGTTTCTTCATGGTGCGGCCGAAACGGTCGCGCAGCTGCGGCGGCTGAGCTCGGACGGTTGCGCTTTGGTTATCCGGCAGCATCTCAGAAAGGAAAACCTCCGAAGCGCAGAAAGCCGCCAACGACGATCGCGAGGCACGACGCGTATACGTTGTAGCGCGCCAGAGTCTTCATCCAGGCCGCATAGTTCATGGCGTCGGTACGAGAGCCCTCGACCTGCTGACGGGTGGCATCGTAGGGAAGCTTCACGACGACGCGCGGGCGCAGGTAGAAGGTCAGGATTGCGGCGGTGATGATCAGGGTGAGCCAGATCGTCATCATCGTCCCCAGGGCGGCGCCGTAACCGGTGATGTAGAAACCCGGGTCGAACAGCGACGAAAAATTGCCCAATCGCCACAGCAGCAGGGGTCCACTCAGCGCGGAACCCATCAGGGCGATCCAGTTCAGCCAGGCGAAGTCGGTGCCGAGCTTGTCACCGAGCCGCGCGGCCTGGCCGGGCGGAATGAGATCGAGACGCGGGGTCAAAAGGAAATCGAGAAACACATTGGAGCCAACAAACACGGCCGCAAAAAGCATATGAAACGCGGCCAGAATTTGTAGGTCGACAGAATTAGCTGCTTGATTCACCTGCCACTCCGATAACTTCCGACTCGAATGGTTTGCACGTCGTCTGCGAGCGCCTGCGCGCATTCCGTCGGCCTGCCGCTGACGTGGACGGCGCGCTGCGCCCAATTCCCGCAATAGTCACACTGGTTGCAATCGAGCAGACAATGGTCGTCCTGGAAGAAGCGCAGGAAGCCATCCAGCTCCGCGCTGTCGATTCGGACGGTCAACGGCTCAGGCGCCTCGCCGAAGAGCTTGTGAGGGGGCTGGATGCCGACGAGGAGGCGGCCGATGTCCTCGCAGTGCCTCGAATGGTACGCATTGGCGACCATGGCGATCCAATCGGTGTGCGAGCTTGGTCCCTCTTCCATCTTTTCACGGCCGGCGATCTTGAACAGGTCGATCCCCAACTTTTCGTACACGGCCAGATCCTCGGGCCTGACCCATGGCGAGCGAAGATGCTCGGCGGGGTCGTTGAGCTTGAGCAGCGAGCAGCGGTAGTAGCAGTAGTCCACGTAGTATCGGCTGGTGATGCTTTCCCCCGAATGGGAAATCATATTGGAGTGATACTGGCGGATCGGACAGCTCAGCAGGCAGCCCTCGTTGACCACCAGCGAGAGACGGCAGCCGACGGCCTTGCGGATGGCTTCGAGACGGCGGAAGTCGCGATTAACCTGGGGATCGAGATGAATCACGGTGGCGCCCAAGTCGTCGAAGAATTTCGCCTTGCGGGCGTCATTGACCGATGCGAGCACCGAAATGTGCAGCTCAAGGGCGGGAAAATTCTCGCGCATCAGCTCCATCACGAACGGATTGGCGGTGACGACCGCCGCCGCGCCGATATCGACCAGCCACTGGAGACGCTGCAACAACTGACCACGGCCTTCTTCGGAGTATTCCTTGTTTCCCAGACAGGTGGCATTCATGACGTAAACGAGACGAATGCCGTGCTGCGAGGCTTGTGCAACATGGAGCGCTATATCGTCCTCGCTCGCGGCGGACAGCATCTGTGAGGAGCGAAGCGTAGCCTCGCTGGGCAGGCTTCCGTAAATGTAATCGGGCTTGAACGGCGCAATTTGCGCGATGAGTTCGGGATCCCAATTGGTCGGGAGCATCAGTTTCATCGGCGCCTCCATCAGTTCCTGGGGAGTCGTAGCTCGTGACTTTCGAGCACCTGGCGGAAACCCCAGTTGACCCTGAGGTCGCCGAGCCAGGCGATGTCGGCGCTGGCGACCCCGAGTTGCTGGCGCAGGCGCGCTTGCAGGTTGGCCGGGTCGTGCGCCTCACCTTCGACGGCGACGGTCAGGACGCCGGCCTGCGCGTTGGCCTCGCGAATCAGCAACACGTTGCGGCCCACCAGAGCGGGGTCTTCCTCGATGCACATCCGGACGTCGTAGGCGGTGATTAGCCGGTCGCCGACGAGCACGCTGCTCTCGGGACGTCCGTAAATTTTCAGTCTGCGAAAACCACAACCGCAGGCGCATTGCCCGGGCGCGAATGCGGCAATGTCACCAGTGTCGTAGCGCACGAAGATGCTGCCGGCAGTGGTGAGCTTGGTAACGATCAAACGACCGCGCAAGCCGGGCGCGAGGTGAACGCCGGCCTCGTCGATGACTTCGAGGTAGCAGACGTCCTCGTGCACGTGGGGAGCGGTATGCCATCGGCATTCGTCAATTGCGGCTCCTTCCTGCGTTCCACCGCGTTCGAAGACATCCTCGACTTCGAGGCGGTCGCGCAGGAACTCGCGCATGCGCGGCGTGAGCGGCAAACCGACGACGACGACCGAGCGTACTCCCTTGAAAAGCTGGTGCGGCCGACTCGCGGCGCCGTGGCTGCGTCGAATCAGGGAGAGCAGGAAGGGCGCGGTGGTCGTGATGAATTCGGGCCGCTGCGAGGACAGCGTATAAAGGAAGGAGTCGGTGTACTCGGAGCCCATGCTTCCCCAGAAAAACGCGCAGCGCCCGCCCAGACGTGCGATCGCGTGGGCCTCGCAGGCGGCCAGACGGTGCCATACCGGGCTCATCAACAGGGCGGTCATCCCGGACTGGAATCCCGCCCAACGAAAGCCGCGCATCGTCGGCTGAATGTATGCTTCCTCTTCCTCCGCGCTCAGCCATACGAGCAGCGGAGCGCCGGAAGTGCCGCGGGTACTGAATGCGACGGCGCCCTGATGCGGATTGGTCCAACCGTCGCCCGCTTGTACAAGGTCATGCTTTGAAATCGTAGGGAAGCGCGCGAAATCTTCGAGCGAACGAAGCATCCCCGGTTCGACGCCAGCCCGGTTCCACAGTTCGCGGTAGAATGGAACCTCGCGGTAAGCGTGGCTGGCGACCTGGCGCAGACGGTCGGTCTGCCAGGCAGTCAATTGGGCGCCCGAAAGGGTCTCGATGACATCGTTTGGCGCGCAGCTCGAAGCAGGGTCACACATCGCCGATCAAATACCTCGTCCGCGAGGTGACCATCCGATGCACCAGTCGCGGATGCCCGCGGCACAGTGCGAAGGCGGGAACAGTTCGCCGCGCGGCAGGTCGTAGGCCGGCGCGGCCATCCGGAGGTTGCGAATCATGCGTCCGTCAACCTGGTAGAACCCATCGCGGAGGTGGAAGCACTCGCACTTGACGCACTGGGGTGCGAGCAGAAGGGCGTTTTCGACGTGCATAAGATGGCGCGACGGCGGCCGGCGGGCCGGATTGAGGGCGGAAGGCTGGTCGCCGAACACCACGATTGTTTTCATCGCGCGCTGTGCGAGCTCCGCAAATCCCTTTTTGTGCAGCTCCGCGGAAAGCAGCACGAGCACGTCTTCCCTGATCACGAGCGCATCGACGGCCAGTTGCGCCAGCAGAGCGGGCGTGAGGGTGACGCGCTCAGCGGAAGCGTCGAGGCAAATGAAGCGGCCATCGATACGTTCGGCGACACCGCGATGAAGGCCCGGCATCAGCAGACTCGAGCCGAGAAAGGAAATGGGGCTGCTGCCGAAGTCCTGAACCGCGATCGTTGCGCCGTCCGGGATGCCCATCATCCGGTAACACCAGGCGAGATGCTCCGCCCAGATGTCGAGGTCTCCGTCGCCGAAGGCAAGTCGGCCGCCGGGAACGTCGAACGACAGATATGGGTTTTCAGTTGGCACCGGCGGCTCCCAGGCCGTCGAACGGGGCGCCCTGCAGGACAACTACGCCAACATGATCCATCGTGGCGACCTGGCGCGTCCTGACCGCGGTGCCGGATTTGACCCCGACGTTGCGCGCCGGCTCGACGTAGCCGACCATCGCGGATAGCGCCTCGACGCCAACCTCCGCCTGATCGAGCATCTCCCACGGCACGATCGAAACCTTGCCGCTGTCCGGATCGATCGGAATCAGAGAGACATTGACCAGTGGAAATCCGTGTCCATGCGGCGGAATCCAGGTCGGATGAGCGGCAACCAGAGGGCCGACCTCGGGGAGTCCCCAGAGCGGAAAGATCGGGCGGCCACATAGCGCTTCCATGTGCCGGCGCCATCGCGGGTCGAAAGATCCAGTCGACACAAAGACATAGGCAGACTGACTCATCATCGGCGGTATACGGCCGCCCGCCAACATTGCGTCGGCCTGGCTTCGTTGAATGATCATGTAGTTGTCAGTCACGAAGTCGGTCAACTCGCCGGCGTCGAACTCTTCGAGGCTGGCAAATACAACAGGCTTACCCTGTGAAATGGCCAGCAAAATACCTGTCAGCATCTCCCAAGAGCCGATCGCAGGTTCGGTGCATACAAACGGGATCTCGCGCAGCCGGGGAATGAATGCCGCCATCGAGGCGGCCATCGCCGATACAGAGAAATGTGAATGCGCGACCAGCCCACGGCCGCTCGGAAGCAGTATCGCAGGCTCCGTCGCGCGTATCGCTGTTCCCGCTTCGCTGAATGTCCCCTGCAGATCGCTCCTGGCGACCATTGCGACGCCTGCGGCCTGCGCAGGCCCGGCGCCATCTGAGGTGATGAGGGCGGAAGCCTTGCCCTCGGCAAGCCGGGCCGCGAGCAGCTCGGGGGAGTCTGCGGGATCGGCGAGCAAGATGCGGCGTCCGGCGAACAAACCGGCAAGGCACAGGCGCAGACTCTCGAGCGGATCAGGATCGGAGATCGCGATGGTGCCGGTGAGGCCGGCGGTTTGGATACCGCCGGCCAGACTCAGGCTTTGCTCGAGTAGTTCACCGTAAGTGATGCGGACATTTTTGTCCGCGACCGCGATTCGGTCTTTCATCGTCGCGAATCGCTGCCGGAACAGACGGCCGAGCGGCTGCTGTGCTACCGGAACTCGACGCGGGATGCCTGCAGGCCAATACCAAGATGGCAACGCACCGCCGACTTTGGACATGATTATGCCTGAAAGGTCGCCTTCTCGTACTCAATATTGGTCTGCCTGTCGTTCTGTGATGGCGCCCAGCTAAACAGCGTGTACTCAAAATGCCGATAGCCGCCGGCAAAGTGGAGCCCTTTGGGTGGGCCAGGCATCAGGCCGTCTGCGGGCATGCCATTGGGATGCTGATACGGCTCCCAGGCATGGTAGATGACCAACTGATCCGGTCGCACGCAGGCGGACGGCTTCGCTCTCACCAGAAATTCGCCATAGTCGTTGTACACGCGAATGAAGTCGTGGTCCTTGATGCCCCTTTCGCGCGCGGCAGTATTATTGATGAAGGCGAACGGCTCGCCGCGATGCAGCTTCATCATTTCGAGCGAAGTATGCCAATTGGCGTGGATGCTCCAGCGGACGTGGCCGCCGGTGATTCTCAGCGGCTGGTGACCGCCGATGTCTGGAGGCCGCTTACAGCAAACGAGGGCCTCGTCCGCTTCGATGAAGTACGGGTGATCGATGTAGAACGCGATGCGCCGGGTGGTGGTCGCGTATGGGACCTTCAGTTCCACCTGGTCTCTCATCGGCACATGAACCTGGCGCGGGACCATATCCGTGCTCTGGCATACCATCCCGTGCCAGGGCGGACGCCCGCTCAGCCATGCCTTGCCGTTCTTGCGCATGTTGGCGAGGTTAACGTCTTCACCGTCAAGGCTGGTGAGCCATCCCAGCTCGCCGAGGGCATGGAGGCAGTCATCGACCATGCGCTCTTCGTCGGCGTTGGTCTCGCCATAGCGGTTGCCGTAGGTCGCTCGCCAGTACAGGTCGTCAACGATGACCTCACGGTTTTCGCCGGCCTTGTACTTTTCGATGCCGCGGGCCTTGAGGTGCTTCGCGATGCTGCGCAACACGCCAAGCGCAATCTGACGGTCCGATCGGGACTCTCCCTGCATCGGCACCGACTGATCGGTGAAGCACAGCAGTCGCGTGTCGGGCGTCGAGTACTTTACATCCGCGTACTCATAGTAAGAGGCGGATGGCAATACATAGTCTGCATAAAGACCGGTCGTGCTCCAGCGCGGATCGAAAACGACGATCGTTTCGAGCTTCGGCCATAGGGTCTTTATATAGGTATTCATGCCGCCGCGATGACGGCGGAGCGGATTCGATCCTGATACGAACATGGCGCGCGGTGTGACTTTCTGGTCGAATCCGTCCCACCAGCCCTTGGCGACTGCGTCTTCGGCGTAGTCACTGATCTTCTTGTCGGTATAAGGATCGTGCAGATGCTTGTCCCAGACTTCCTTGTATCCGGCGTGGCGATACCAGAGAAAAACCCCGGGCGTGAGCGTGCCTGACATTTTCAGACCCTCATGCGCCGTGCCGTTGGCGGCCTCGACCGGCGGCATCGTGGGGTCCATCTTAAGGCGCGTCTTGTAATCCTCCATCATCATCTGGGTCACGGTCGCGGCCGCGGCGATCGGGTTCTCCGATTCGATCACCTGCTTCGGCATTCCGGAGACAGCCGCCATCGAGGCCGAGATCTCCGTTCCCGGCGACCATCCCTGGGTGCCGGTGCCCGGTTTGCCGATGCTGCCGGTCAGCGCAAGGATGTAGCAATACGAGCGCTCGAGCAGATCGCCATGATAGAGCTTGCCGGTAATGAAGTTGATATAGCCGAAAATCTTGCGGGGCGGCCGGCAGAGCTCGGCGATCTGCTGGAGCATGTCTGGGTGAACACCCGACATCTCGTGGACCTTCTCCGGCGTATAGTCGTTAAGGCGTTCCTTGAGCAGGCTGAAAACCGATCTGACGTCGAGCTTGGTGCCGTCTTTCAGGCGCACGCTGGTGCGCGTGTCGAGGGCATAGTCGGCGGCCATTTCAAGCGTACCCTTGGGCATCTGCACGGGCTGTCCGGTCGCGGAGTCGATTGCATAGAACTGTTCAGGGTCTCCGCCCTCGCGCAGGTGGGATTCTGTCAGGAACCGGCCATCATCTGATCGAACCAGGATTGGCAGATCGGTCTGTTCCTTGACGAAGTGCTCGTCGATCCATCCCTTGTCGATCAGAATCTTTGCCACCCCGAGCCACAGCGCGGGATCCGCCGACCAGTCGATAGGCACCCAGATGTCGGCGAACTGGCATGAAGGATTCTTGTCCGGTGCGACGGCGATTATCTTGGCGCCGCGATAGCGGGCTTCCAGGATGTAGTGCATGTCGGGAATGTTCGCGTACACCGGGTTGGACATCAGGATGATGGTGTCGGGCAGGAACCAATTCTCGATCCCGGGTGCGTGATGCATCTCGCCAAAGGTCAGCCACTGGCCGACCTTGAAGTCGCCGGTCACGAAGTCGAGATCGAAGCTCACTCCACCGAGTAACGAAGTCATGCCGGTGGTCGAGCCCTCGGCAGCACCGCGAAACACTCCGATGCCGTTGGCGGCGTGATCGTCGATCAGCGCCTTGGGGCCGTACTTCTGGATGACACCAGCGATCTTGTCGCCGATTTCCTCGAAGGCCTGATCCCAGGAAATCTTTTCCCATTTTCCGCTGCCGCGCTCGCCCGCCCGCTTCATCGGGTGCAACACTCGGTCGGGTCCGTACATCGCGCGCGAATGTTGGTAACCCTTCTGGCATCCGCGCGGATTGTAGTCGGGCACCCTCGATTCGGGGTCGTCGAACTCCGGATAGGTGCAGGAGATTTCCTCGCGAATCACCTTGCCGTCCTTGGCATAGACGCGGAACGGGCAACTGCCGGGGTAGCAGTTGACGCGATGGGTACCCCACTTGCAGCTATCCCATTCAAAATATTGGCGCTGCTCCTGCACGGAATCCCGTCTCGACCCGGAGCCCTGGGGCTTATCCGATTCGTTTGCCATTTTTTTAGCCTCTGCGACTACGCCGGGAGTTTCGCTTTTTCGAAGTCAATGTTGGTCTGCCGGTCCGATTGCGAAGGAGCCCAGTTCCACAGGGTGTATTCGTAGTGGCGGTAGCCGCCTGCGAAGTGCAGGCCCTTGGGCGGGCCCGGCAGCAAGCCATCGTACGGCATCCAGTTTGGATACTGATAAGGCTCCCATGCGTGGTAGATCACGAGCTGATCGGGCCGCGTACAGGAACTGAGCTTCGCCCGGGTTATGAAAGAGCCGTAGTCATTGTATACGCGGATATAATCATGATCCGCGATGCCCTTTTCCTTCGCGACGGTTTCGTTGATGAAAGCAAAGGGCTCACCGCGATGCAGCTTCAGCATCTCGTACGAGACTACCCAGTTCGAGTGAACACTCCATCTGAGGTGCCCGCTGGTAAGCCGCAGGGGTTGTGCGCCGCCGATGTTGGGTGGCTGCTTGTAACGGACGAGGTGCTCGTCGGCCTCGATGAACCACGGATGGTCGAGGTACAGCTCCATTCGCCGGGTAGTGGTCGCGTACGGCACCTTTTGTTCGATCTGATCGCGGAAGGGCCAGAATATCTGGCCCGAAACCATGTCCGCGTTCTGGACCACGGTCGCGTGCCAGGCGGGGCGGCCGCTCAGCCACGCTTTGCCGTTCTTGCGCAGGTTGGCGAGCGTGAGCTCTTCACCGTCGAGACTTTCGAACCATCCCATCTTTCCGAGCGCGTTATAGGTGTCGTTTACCAGACGTTCCTCGTCTTCGTTGGTTTCGCCGTAGCGTCCTCCGAAGGTGCCCCGCCAGTAGAGCTCCTTGACGACGATCTCCCGGTCACCGGACTTGTACTTTTCCACGCCTCGCTTCAATAGATGCTCCTGAATGCGTTTGAGCAGGGCGAGCGTGATCTGGCGGTCGGACCTGGACTCGCCGAGCATCGGCACGGTCTGGTCGGTGAAGGTGCTGAAGCGGGTCGCCGGCGTCGAGTACTTGGCGTCGGCGTACTCATAGAACGATGCGGCCGGCAGCACGTAGTCAGCGTAGAGTCCCGTGGTGCTCCAGCGCGGATCCAAGACCACGATTAGCTCGAGCTTCGGCCACAAGGTATTCAGGTAGGTGTTCATACCGCCGCGGTGCCGGCGGAGCGGATTCGATCCGGATACCAGCATTCCCTTTGGAGTGATTTCCTTGTCGGGGTGTACGAACCCCTTCCACCAGCCGTTGGCGAGCGATTCCTCGGCGTACTGGCTGATTTTCTTGGGCGCGTTCGGGTCGTCGAGGAACTTGTCCCAAACCTCCTTGTACCCGGCGTGGTGGTACCAGAGCCAAACCGGCGGCGAGAGTGTGTTGCCCATCCTTAGGCCTTCACGGAGCGCACCCAAAGCAGCCTCGGCCGGAGGTATCGTCGGGTCCATTTTGAAATATGTCCGATAGTCCTCCTGTATCTTCTGCGACATATTCATCGCGTGAAGCAAAGGATCGCCGGTCTCGAGCACCTCGTTGGGCATCCCGCCGACGACGGCGGCGCCGCCGATATACTCGGCTCCGGCCGACCATCCCCGCGAGCCCGTGCCGGCCTTGCCGACGTTTCCGGTGAGCGCGAGCATGTAGCAGTAGGAGCGCTCGAGCAGATCGCCATGGTAGAGCTTGCCGGCGTTCCAGTTGACGAAGACGAACACCTTGCGCGGCGGCTTGACGAGTTCGGCCAACTGGGCGAGCTGATCGGGATGGATACCCGATATCTCGTGCACCTTTTCCGGCGTGTATTCAGCGATTCGCCGCTTGAGCAGCTCGTAGACGGTTGTGACCTCGATCTGCTTCTTGTCCTTGAGGGTAACTTTCCATTTGCCCTCGAGCGCGTAGTCGAACGGCATCGCCAGCGTGCCTTTGGGCACCGGTTCGGGTTTGCCGGTGGCGGTGTCGATGGCGAAGAACTGCTCCATGTCTGCGCCCTCGGTTAGGTCGGAGGCGCGCAGGAACCGTTGGTCGTCCATGCGGACCAGCACCGGGAGATCGGTCTGCTCCTTCATGAACTCGAGGTCGACCCATCCATTATCGATCAGGATTTTGCAGACGCCGAGCCACAGCGCCGGGTCGGCCGACCAGTTGACCGGCAGCCACATGTCAGCGAACTGGGAAGTGGCATTCTTGTCGGGCGCGATCGCGACCACTTTGGCGCCGCGATAGCGCGCCTCGAGAATATAATGGATGTCGGGAATGTTACCGTATGCCGGATTCGAAAGAGCGATGACCGTATCGGCGAGGAACCAAGTCTCGATTCCCGGAGCGTGCTGGAATTGCCCGAAGGTCAGGTATTGGCCGGGGTTGAAATCACCGATGAGAAAGTTGAGATCGTAGCTGACCCCGCCCAGGCGCGACACGAAGCCGGTCGAGGCACCCTCGCCGCCGCCGCGCAACACGCCGGCGCCATTGGTTCCATGGTCGTCGGAGATCGCCTGCGGCCCGTATTTCTGGATAATGTCGACGAGCTTGCTGGCGATTTCATCGTAGGCCTGCTCCCAGCTAATCCGTTCCCACTTGCCGCTGCCGCGCTCGCCCGCACGCTTCATCGGGTATAACAGCCGGTCGGGGCCGTACATCGCTTGCGAGTGCTGGTAGCCTTTCTGACATCCACGCGGATTGTAGTCGGGCACCTTGTAGTCGGGGTCGTCGAACTCGGGATAGGTGCACGAGATTTCCTCGCGAATCACCTTGCCGTCCTTGGCATAGACGCGGAACGGGCAACTGCCGGGATAGCAGTTGACGCGATGGGTTCCCCATCGGCACCGATCCCATTGCCAGTAGTCCCGAGTGGCTTCGGCGGCCGTTTGGTTGGCCGCGGAATTTTCTTCGCCCTTGCGCTTGGCCATGACTAACGCCCCTTCCCGGTCTGCGAGCCCTGCTCGATCGGTTCGACCGGAGCTTCGACCTTGAACGGGGTGAAGGCCTCCGACCATTTGTAGATGATGAGCAGATCCATCAATTCGGATTTTTCACCGCGCTCGGCGCGTGCGCGATGCTCCTTGAGCGTAGTCATCGCCTGGTCAAGACCGGGTCCGAAGTACTTGCGAAGAAGATCGGCCGGAATATCGGCTTGACCGGTCGGCTTGTTCCCGGCAGCGAAAGTGGTTGGCCGGATGAACGGCGGTACGTAGTAAACATTGGGACCGGTGTTGAAGTCGGGACGCAGTGGCAGGGCGACTTTGTATTCGTTGACGAGCTTGGCGACGAAGCCATCCTTGTCGTCGAGGTAACCGAAGTACATCCCGCGCGCGGGGCAGCTCTTCGCGCATACCGGAGCGTACTGGTTGTCCACCCGGCCGGCGCAGAAGTCGCACATCTCGTAGGTGCCTGCCACGATGTTTTCCATCGGAATCTTGTAGGGACATTCCGCTGCACACAGGCCGCATTCGTCGCACGAACTCGGATCGATCAACACGATCCCGTCCTCCTCGCGCTTGTGCAACGAGTTCCTGTGCCCGTTCCCCTGGCTCGACGGCATGCCGCCGCCTTTGGCGAAGTGATCCTGGCAGACGGCGATGCAAGGAGCATCGGTGCAGTGATTGCAAAGCCGGGGCATATAGAAAAAGTACCCGTTTGGCCACTGGCCGGCGCCCTGGTCTTCTTCCCAGATAGGTCCCCACTTCGGCGGCTCTCCGGTTTCCTTGGTCACCGGATGCAGGTACTTGGCGCCGACCGGATTCGTATAGACCTCCTCCCAGTTGAAGTTCCACGTTCCGCCGTAGTCCCGCACCCGGTCCGGAACCTTGCGGCCCAGTTCCATCCATCCCTTGGGCCACCCCTCGCCGGGCTTGGTTTCGCACCATATGTAGCGGAGCATCTCGGTGCCGGGATGGTTAAGACGGTGAGTGCTGCAGGCGACGGTGCAAGTCTGACACCCGATACATTTATCGAGGTTGATCACCATCGCGAGTTGTCTTTTGCTCATGGCACTGCCTCTCTAATTTTTCATGCTGACGTAAATGAAGCCCCGGTCCCTCGTTTGAAGGCGCTGGCCTTCAATTCGAACGCATCCCGTCGCGCCAAGGCGCGTGAGCGCGCCCGAGCGTGACGCCCCTCAAGCAGGCGTCTCAGCTGGTATTCGGCTTGAGCATTTCACCTCACCGGTCATTAGGAATCCCAAGAATCCGGACGTGTTTTACGTATGCACTGCTCGTGCCATACGGCGTCGGCGCGGGTGGCTGCCGAATTCAATTTCTTGGTTGCTTGTGGCGCGTATGGCTACAGCCGCTATGGTGCCATCCGCGCCATTTTTTTTCTGAAGCACCGGTTCGTGCGGCGGGCGCAGCGCACACGTCGGAGCGGAACCCGGCGAATGCGAGTCGGGGTTCGGAGCCGCTCTCATCGGTCCCTAACACTCGTTAGGCTAGGAGAGCAGAGACGGGTTGGGTGTCAAAGGTGCAACTCGGGTGTCAAACGTGCGACCGATAACAACCGGCGTGCGCCATGAACCTAACAAACGTTAGGCTACGCCGCGGGCGGCGCCAAATCGCCTGCCAATCAAGCGCGGGAGATAAAGCCGAGTGCCTGACGTCATCGGCGCAGCGCCGCGCGCCGGGAAATCAATCCGCGTACTTTGAAGGCTCGCGGTCGTTCTCTGGCGCGATTGCGAAAACCGCGGCAGAGGTATGCCGCGGTTTCCAGTCGCAGATGCCTGAATCTAGCGGCCGGCCGGCCCAGGAACCGCGCCTGCGGAGCCGGGTTTGCCCTTGGGCCAAAGCGTTTCGACTTCGCGCGCGAACGCGCCGTAGATCTCGTTTACCAACTCGGCATGCCTGATCAGGATTCGCATGTCCCCGGTGATTTTGATCCTGCCCTTCAGCCCCGCGTCGATGAGATCGATCTGTCCAGCCGCGACCTCTTCGAATACCGATGCGGGGAGTTCGAAGATGAACTCGAAATCCTTGCGCGGCGGTGGCGCGTCGGCTTGCCGATACTCGAGACATTTGCCGTCGGTGAACAACACCACGAAGTTGCGCAGCTCGCCGGCCGGGAGATAGAGCGAGCGCGCGTCGCCGACAATCTTCGCCAGCACGTGGAAGGTGCCACGCGGGGAATTTTTATCGACTTTCGGATTTTCGTTGAGGAGTTTTTTGATCGCCTCGTACCATTCGGTTGTGTAAATCGCAGGCATGATAATCCTCTCCGGCCGGTCCGGTTCTCTTAATAGAGCCGATTTTCCCGCTGCCACTGCTTGGGCAGGCCATAGTCGTTTGCAATGACCTTGTATGCGTTGTAGCCGCCGGCCGCGCTGATTCCGCCGCCGCCCGCGGACGCGCCGCACATGTAGAGTCCTTCAATCTCGCTGCGATAGATGTGCGCCCGCGGCATCCCGGGATTCATAATGCTGAGCCGGCCGTGCGAGAAATCGCCCTCGGGCATCGCCATCCGGCGCTCCATGTCGAGCGACACGTAAAGCTTGTCGGCGATTACATTGGCGCGCGTCATGTTGGGAGCGTAAGTGCTCCAGAGCTCCAGGAATTTTCCGTTGTAGTCGCGCCGGACATTGTCCCATTCCTGCGCGCTGAGGCACGAAGCTTTCGGGAAAAAGAACCAGCCGTTCATCGTCTGCATCCCCGCCGGCGCCTGGCTGGGGTCCCACAGCGAATTGACCCAGGTGCCGGCGCCGGGCCGGTCGGGAATCTGGCCGCCGTAGGCCTGCAGGATATAGTCGGAAACCTGTTGGGCATTTTCGAATCCGACGATGGTGTAGAAGCACTTGTTGATGTCGGGATTATGGCGCGCGGATTTGTAGTCGGGCGCCGTGCGCAACGCGAACGACGGCGTGCCGAGCACGTGCTCAGGTCCAAACCGCCAGTTCGCCATCCGCTCTTTTCGGAAATCGCTGAGCTTGTCCCAGCCGATGAGGTCGACGAAGGTGGTTTTCGGATCGGCGTTGGAGGCGACCAGTTTGCGCGCCTCGACGGTGCGCCCGTCCTTGAGCCGCACGCCGGTTGCGCGTCCGCCTGAATTCAGAATCTCGACGACCGGGCTGTTGTACCGAAGGTCCGCGCCCGCCGCAAGCGCCGCGCTCGCCATCGCATGCGCCAGCGTATGCGTCCCGCCGATCGACATGTAGTGATTCGCGCACAGCCAGATCACGCACATCACGAATCCAAAGCCGTCGGCGGTGTGCAGGTTCGCGCCCCATTCCACGCACTGGCGATACAGGGTCGCGCGCAGCTCGGTCGACTCGAAAACCTCATCGATCAGCACTTTCGGGCACTTGTTCATCTCTTGCGGCTGGAACCCGAGGTCAACCCAAAGCTGCAGCAGCCGGCCCATGATCGCTTCGCCGCGCCCCCCCTCGAGCTGCAGCTCGGACGAGGGCGGGCTGTAGAGCATCGCCGAGATGTAATCGTTGGCCGCCAGCACCTTGCCGCGGATCGCAGCGAAAGTATCGGCGTCGCGGCGCGAGTAATGGGCGATACTCGCATGAGTCTTTTCCGCGAGTTCGGGCCGGTAGATGACTAGCGGCGGCCTGCCATCGGCAAAGGTAATTCCGACCTGCGCATCCGGCTTGATCACCCGGGCCCCGAAGCTGGGCAGGTCGAAGTCGCGATAGAAGGGCATCATCTCGATGAACTCCATGTACTGGGCATGGAGGTTGTGCCAGAAGCCGGGAACGGTCGCCTCATCGGTGTGTGCGCCGCCGCCTTCGTCGTGGCGCCGCTCGAATATCCCGACTTTCAAGCCTGCGCGCGCTAGATAGGCGCCGAGGCACAGACCGTTGTGGCCCGCTCCGATAATTACCGCGTCATAAGATGCGTCTGGCATGCGGCCCTCCTAATGGTTGCCCTCAGGGGCGAGCTTCATCAGCCGATGAACCCGCAGTGGAAAAAAAAGATTGCCGATTCGCGAGGTGACTTTCAGGCGGCCTCGAAGATGCTCGATCAGCGGATTGCTGCGGCCCTGCAGCAGCTTGGTCAGCGACTGGTACGAACCCGCGATGGTGGCGTCGAACGGCCCCGCGCGGCCGTCGCTAATCGCGATCTCATCGCCCCGAAAATCCACCGTCACCGAAGCATCGTAATCAGTCGCGGTCAGTCCGAGGCGGCCATGCAATCGCGACGCGCGTACTCGCCGCCGCGTCGAATCGGCGAGTTGCTGCTCGAGGAACTGCTGCACGATCGAGGCGAGCCCGCTGGTCGCGTCGTCATCGAGTCGCACCGGGATATCTGCGATAGCGGTCATTTCCACCAGCGTTCGACGTGCTGATCCTGCGCGATAATCTCCAGTGCGTTGTAGGCCGGCGCGAAGGTCACGAACCCGTGGGGATGCTGCGTGGCGCCGCACATGTACAGATTCCCGATCGGAGTCCGATACTCTGAAAGAATCGGGCCGGGGCGATGGTCCAGCATGTTGTCGAGATCGATCAGCCCGCCGATCCAGTCGGCCTGAACCATATTCGGCATCCGCCGCGTGATGTCCAGCGGCGTATAGGTCGCCCACTCGATGAAGGAATCATCGGTCAGGTTGGGCGCGGCGGCCTTCCAGACCTCGATGCAGCGCTGGCCGTACTCGCGCGCCACCTTGTCCCATTCCTGCGGACCACCCTTGGCGAGGTTGTAGGCCGCCATCTGGCGCAGCAGGCCGGTGTAGCATCCGGGGGGCGCGTCGGTCGGATCGTAGAGCGAGTTGACCGCGGCGTTGGGCCGCGGATTGAGAAGTTTGCCGGCGCGCACGTCGCGCCAATCGTCATTGAACTGCTTCTGATTTTCGTAGCCGAGGTTGACCACCCAGGCCCGGTTGACATCGGGATCAAATGACGCCGCGCGATACTCGGGAAGCTTCGACATCGCAAGATGGACGCTGAAGAAGGTCGAATCCATATGCGGGAAGTGCTCGATTTCGGCGGCCAGCGGAGCGGGCAGGTTCTCGCGCCCGATCATCTGGAAGAAAGTCTGCTCGAGGCTGATGGAACTCGCCACCAGACGCCTCGCGCGCACTTCGCTGCCATCTTCGAGGCGGACGCCGACTGCTTTTCCGTTCTCGACGATAATCTTCTCGACGCCATGATTCAGGAAAACGCGCCCACCGGCTTGCGCGAGCGCTTCCCACAGTGAATGGGCCAGCGCGTGCGAACCGCCAATGCAGATGTGCCAGTTGTCGATCTTGCTCAGCAGCAGCGGGAACGAAACTGCCAGCCCCCGGCGATCGGTCGCGTAGCCCGCCAGCGACGCGTGAAATGAGAGATGAGCCTTGACTCGATCGTTCTCGAAATGGTGGTCGAGGAATTCGTTGATCGTCTGATGGCGCAAATGAACGCTCAGATACTTGCTCTTTTCCTCGACGCCCCAGGCCACCAGCGCCTTGGTGATCTCCTTCATCGAAGTCGGCGGCGAATACATCAGCGTGCGCAAAATCAGGTCGCGGTAGCCGCGCGCTTCCTCGTAGACCGCGCGAAAAGTGTCAGCGTCCTTGCGCGAAAAACGCGCGACCGATTCGCAGGTCTTGTCCAGATCGGTATGCACCACCAGCGCCGTACCGTCCTGAAACACGCTTGCCATTTGCACCGGTGGCTGCACGTAACGAAGCCCATGGCGGCTGACCAGCTCGAGGTCGTCGTAAACGGGGCAGATGCCGACCAGGGTGTGATAATTCGCGTGAACGTTGTGCAGGAAGCCCGGCTGCGTCAGTTCCTCGGTGCAGAGGGCGCCGCCTTCCTCAGTGCGCTTCTCGAAAACGCCAACGCTCCATCCGGCTTTCGCCAGGTAGCCGGCGAGCGCCATCCCGTTGTGACCCGCACCGATTATGATGGCGTCGTAAGTTGCATCAGGCATAGCGATCCCCTCCCAATCGATTCACGGCAATCTGCCCCGCTGTGGCCGCATACGTAAACGCACCTTGCGTGCCATTTGAATTCGCCCGCTTGCTGACGTTTCCGAAGGGGTAGGGGCGGCACCCGATCATGCAGCACAGCGAGTCACAAGCACTACCCATACTACCGGTCGCCTAATCGGCGCCGCGCGGAAAGGATCCGCCCGTTGTGCCCGACCGCCCGGGGCTCGGCTGAGGCGCAAGCACGCCGCGCAGAAACAGATCCGCAATTCCGGAAATGATCGTTTCTTCCGCGAGCGGATGCGCCTGACTGCCGCCCATCACCTCCTCGGTCAGGATGAAGATCAAAACCATCCCGATTAGGCAACGCGCCGCGACGAACTCGTCGATCGGGCGCAATTCACCGGCCTTGACCCTGTCACGCAATTGGCCCGCGAGAAGCTCGTTACCCTCGATCAAGACGTGCTCCATCAAAGTGCGGCCATTCGAGCTACGGAGAGCCAACTGCCATAGAATGTTCGGCGTCCGTGCGGCCTTCACCCTGAATGCGTCCAACATCCCCGACACCGCCCGAGCGAGAATGTCGCGCAGCGGGGCTCCGGCGAACTGTTCCAAGAGCCTCCTCTCGTCGGGCAGCAGGGTGAACCGCTGCACTAATTCGTCGATGATGGCGTCCTTGTTCTCGAAGTAGAGATAAAAGGTACCCTTTCCCAGCCCGGCCTCAGACGTAATATCGCTGACGGTGGCTTCGTCAATACCCTTTCGGGCGAAGACCTCGAGCGCCGCGTGGGCCAGTTGCTCACGCCGACTCTCCGAGTGGCTTTCCCGATTCAAGGCTGAAATCAGCGGCATTGGATTATAATGACTGATGCGTCGGTCATTGTCAAGGGTGGAGTATGTGACCATTGCGCACTTTGCGTTCCGGTGCTTCGCCTGGATAAACAACCGAAGCGCGGCGCGCGGATTGGGGGTTGATAGTGTCTCACCGGATTCTCTTGCACATCCTCGTTCAGCCGTTCCCGGCGATGACTCCTTCGTGATCGGGCGCGCCGCCGTGTTCACGGTCATAGCCAATTGCGTGCCACCGCTTCGATGAGAGTCTGGCGATGACGGAATTAGCAGCGCCGACAGGATTTTCCGGAGTAAGTCCGATTCGCCGGCGGCGGATCATGCGATCAGCCGCCGCGTCTCATTGTGTATCCGACCGCGTCACTCCGGGATTGGGATGATTCCGATTGATGCTGCGGGACGCGCGTTCATTCGGCTTGTCGCGCAATCTTTGTGCTCAGCGCAACAATATCAAGCAAGCTTGTTGCTTGCCGTTCGCTTCATGATTCAATCGCGACGGCAGCCTGATCCTTGGTTGGATTTGCGGCTTAGGTCTTTTTTCTCGATCGAGACTTCTTAACGCCGGTTGCCACTGACACTTGAGCATCTGAAGCCATTATGTTCGCAGGCTGTGTGTCGTTGGGTCCGGCGTCTGTTGGCTCAGGTTTGGCGAAGACCGCGCTCGGAGCAAAATTGGGCCGATCGTCACCTTTGAGCTGGGTGTCGCGGAGTTCAAGATAACGCATTCGGGTGGTGCTGATGCCAACGAAGACAGGTCCGTCGATTCCGTTTTTTCCGACCGAGCGACACTCGAAGCGGGTATTGATTACCGGAAAGGGCTTTCGGGCAGCGATGGAGAGCACGGAACCGGGCCACCACCTGCCTTTGCCTACGCGGACGATCCAGACCCAGACAGGAGTACCTGGACTAAGTTCGCAGATCCTATGAACTTCCATTTGGTAGCCTTCCCTCCACCTCAGTTCTTACATCAATCATCAATGATTTTCAGCCAAGCGCGGAAATTTCTGAAATACGAATCGTATGAGGGGCACCCGGCTGGCCGGTTCTGCTCCAATCCGGCCCTGAGGGCTCCCCGCAAACCCAGCCGAAGAAGTCCGCGGTTTCTGGTGGAGGACGCAGCAAGCTGACTGCGGTTGGTCACGGCAGTTTCCCCGGGGCCTCAATTGCCGCCGAGGTGACCAAATCACGCTCGGCGTCAGCGAGGGCCGCGAAGATTGAGTCGGCGGTGACGGCGGCCATCAAAGTTCGCAGCGTTTCGGGCCGCGAACACATCTGCGGCAGCTTTGCCAGCCATGGCAGGTGCAGTTCGTGATACTTAAGGCCGAGGACGAAGAACAGATGAGTGGGCTTGCCGTCGAGAGCGTCGAAATCGACGCCGCCGCGCGATCGGCCCAAGATCATGAACGGTTTGACTATGTGGTCGGGATGGCGATTGAGCGTGTGCAGGAAAGCGAGTCCGTTACCGGTCGCGCTCGGCATGATATTCTCGCGCTCGATAAGAGCGCCGACGAACCAGGTCTTGTCTCTCACCAAGTTCAGCCGGCTGGCCAGATTCGCCAGCTCCTCGATGACTCCGGTCTTGGTGTTGGCCTCCAGGTCGGGAATTATATGGCTTGGCTGAAAGCAACTCGCGAGGTCCAGCATTCTGCGCGCCGCGGGCGCGGCTCTGGAAACGTCAACGCTCCGTGGCGTGACTCCCAGCATTTGATCGTCGAGCCAAGCGTCGAGCATCGCCTTGCGGAAGCGCCATTGATTTCCGATTTTGACTCCGGGCAACTCCCCCTCTGAGACCAACTTGAGCACCGTTCGCTCGTTGAGGTTCAGGTAGGCGGCGAGTTGGCGAACAGTCATCAACCTATCTGCTGCCGGTTCGCGGGAGCCTTCCGTCGTCCTACGGACAATGTTTGACACGTGCGGAAGAATACCTAGAAATTCCGCAGAATACAACCGATTACTCAAAATTTGGAGAAAAAGTGCATACGTTCGAAAACGCGTCTGCAAGAGTTTGGCCGGGTGACATGACGTGAAGATGAGAGGCGGTCGAAACGGCGCTGCTGTCGTATGGCTGGACAGGGGCTTGCCGGATTGGCGAATATCTCTGAGCATCCTTGGGGTGCCAGAGAGTACGAGAAGAGAGAGGGTCAGCTTGGACAAGGTTTCAGTACTGGCGAGCGGTGGCCTGGACAGCTCGGTTTTGATCGCGAAATTGGCAACCGCCGCCGAAGTTTACCCGATCTACGTGCGATGCGGTTTTGCGTGGGAAGAGATGGAGCTCAACGGCCTTCAATCCTTCCTCGACGCGCTCGACAACCCGAACGTGATGCCGATAACGGTGCTCTCCGCCCCCACCGACGTCTTGTACGGCGACCACTGGAGCGTGTCGGGGGCGAGCGTTCCCGGCGCCGACGAGCCCGACGAGAACACATACCTGCCGGGGCGGAACATCATACTGATTGCGTTGGCGGCGGTTTGGGGCAGCACGCACGGCGTCTCACGCATCGCGATCGGATCGCTGGGCGGCAACCCTTTTCCCGATGCCACCCCTGAGTTCTTCGATAGCTTCGCCCACGCCCTAAGCATGGGACTGGGGCACAATGTGATCGTCGAGGCGCCGATGAGAGGTCTGCATAAGGACGACCTGATCAGGATGTTCAAGGACCTGCCGCTCGAGTTGACCTTGACCTGCATGGCGCCAAGAAAGGGCGCTCAGCACTGCGGGCAATGCAACAAATGCCGCGAGCGTCAGCTTGCCTTTCGCAGCGCAGGCGTAGCGGATCGCACAGTTTACCTCGGCTAATGGTGTCTTAGGGATGGATTCAGCAGACCCTCGCACTTATCTGAAACGGAAATTTCCGGCGATAGCTCTCGCACTCCTACAGATAGGTGTCCTTGGAGCCTGCACCTCTCATCCCGCGCTTGGTACAAAGCATCCCTCCGATTCCGCATTTCGAGTCGCGCTACTCACGCCCGGACCGGTTAGCGACGCGGGCTGGAATGCGGCTGCGTATGAAGGACTCGAGCTCATCAAGACCAGGCTCGGCGCCGACACCGCCCTGGTGCAGACCAAGTCGCCCGCCGACTTCGAGGACGCTTTCCGCGATTTTGCCTCGCGCGGATTCGACCTCATCTTCGCTCACGGTTTCGAGTACACCGATTCCGCCATCGAGGTAGCGCGAAGCTTTCCAAATACCTGCTTTGTGGTCAGCTCGGGAAGTGAGTCGTCCGCAAATGTCGCGTCGATAACCTTCAATGTCGATCAGGCAACCTACGTGGAAGGCGTGCTGGCAGCCGGTGTCTCGAAAACCGGAGTTGTAGGCGCCGTCGGCGGTATAGAACTGCCATCGATACGATTGTTCTTCGAGGGCTTCAAGCGGGGCTTTCTTTCAGTACAGCCCAAAGGTCGCATTCTGATCAGCTATACCGGCAATTTCGACGACGTCGGTGCGGCCAAGGAAGCGGCGCTGGCGCAAATCAGCCAGGGTGCGGACGTGCTGATTCACAACGCTGACGCAGCCGGCCTCGGCGTCTTCCTTGCGGCCGCACGAGCGCACGTCTTCGCCTTCGGCGTATTTAACAACCAAAACGGCGTCGCCCCCGACGTCGTCCTGGCCAGCGCGGTGACTTCGACTCCGCTGGCTTTCCTGAAAATCGCAACCGAGGTCAAAGACAAGCGCTTTCATCCGGGGATGCTGGAATTTGGAATGCACGATGGGATGGTGCGCGTCGTGTTCAACCCGAAGCTCGAATCGCGCATTTCCGCGGCCGCACTGAAGCGCGCGCGTCAAGTCGAACATGAGCTGGCGACCGGCCAACTGGTTCTCCCGCCAACGCTCATGCAGCCCCCTGCCACAAAATAGGCCACACTCGCCTCCCGCCGGCGCAGTGTTGTTTGCCTTCGCATTGGACCGCTCGTACACTGCCGCTCAACTATCGCCAGCCGGCAATCTCCGGGGGTTAAATTCATGAAATTTGGACTGTTCGGAATCAACAACGGAGCTTGTGCGACGCCCAAGTGTGCCGCCGCCGTCGCGCGCGCGGCCGAGGACGCGGGTTTTGAAAGCGTGTGGACGGGCGAGCATGTAATCCTGCCCGACCCGCAGGCGCCGCCCTCGCCGGTGGCGCCGGATTACCCGATGCTCGACCCTGCGGTCGCGCTGGCCTTCATCGCGGCACATACGACGAAGCTTCGCTTGGGAACCGGCATCATCATATTGCCGCAGCGAAATCCCGTGGTGCTCGCCAAAGAGCTTGCCTCGACGGACGTGCTGTCAAACGGCCGGCTGATCTTCGGGATCGGCGTTGGCTATCTGCAGCCCGAATTCGAGGCGATTGGCGCGCCGTTCGATCACAAGGGTGCGCGTGCGGAGGAATTCCTTGCGGCGATGATCGCGCTGTGGTCGATGCCCAAGCCCCAGTTCAGCGGCAAGTGGATCAAGTTCAAGGGCGTCAATGCGATGCCACGGCCGGTGCAGAAGCCGCATCCCGAGATTGTCTTCGGAGGGCATACCAAGGAGGCGTTCAGCCGGGCGGCGCGGCTGGCCAAGGGATGGTACGGGTTTGCGCTGGACCTGGAGGCGACGGCGAAGTGCGTCGAGGGAATCCGGGCGGCATGCAAGGCGGCGGGCCGTCGGTTCGAAGAGCTCGAGATAAGCATTACGCCGAATGCGCGAGTGAAGGTCGATCGCGACACCGCCAAGCGCTACGCCGACCTGGGCGTGAGCCGGCTGATCCTGCTGCAGCGCGGCGCGAACGAAGCGGCGCTACTCGAAGGCGTTCGCGGGGCGGAGCGCGACCTGA
The DNA here is from genome assembly GCF_036567905.1 of Candidatus Binatus sp. Classification (NCBI taxonomy): domain Bacteria; phylum Candidatus Binatota; class Binatia (SeqCode); order Binatales (SeqCode); family Binataceae (SeqCode); genus Binatus (SeqCode); species Binatus sp. (SeqCode). The sequence goes on along the minus strand of NZ_DATCTO010000063.1, from coordinate 67,069 downwards.
TCGGCACGGTCTAGATCGGTAAGAGCTGTGGCATCGACTCGCAGTTAGCAGAGATTCGACGTGGTCAAAATAGGACGACGGGTGTCTCAAGAGCGCGACGGCGGGCATTGATAGGTCGGGTTCACTGCGGGACCGGCATTTTTCTGCCGAAGCGCCAAAATCCTATCGCCTGCGGCGGTTAATCTTGGCCGCAGGTCGCTTTATTTGGCTGACATTTCCGTCTGTATCACTGCGGCACGCATGTTGCGTTAACCCTCTTCCAGAGGGGCATGGGTAATCGCACGAATCAATCAAGCGGATCTGAAAAGGGGAGTTAACAGAATGTTGAAAAACGACAGCAGTCACGTACTGACGGTTAAGGAACTCTCGGAGTATCTGAAGGTTCATCCGTCGACGATATATCGGCAGCTCAAGCGCGGACGGCTTCCGGCGTTCAAGGTCGGCAGCGACTGGCGCTTCAATATCGAATCGATCGATCGCTGGCGTCTGGAGCAGGATACGTTCAAAGGGGTGTAGGCCTGCCGGCGCGCGTAGCGGGCAAAGGCGGGAGTCAGGGGGAAAGAGGGGAGTCACGCATAGGGGCGTCCGAAAGGACGCCCGGCGTGGCTAATTACGGCCGTCGCCGCGAAGGCCAACCGACCAGAGACAAGTTCGACAGGAACAAATATGCGTTTGACTATTGTAGCCGGAGTGATCATGGGCGTGGCGTTGGCGATCCAGTCGGCGCTCGGCGCTCACGCCAGGGCCAAAGTCGCACATCCAGCGACCGCTGGTCGCGTCCACGAACGCGCGCCTTGGTACGTCGCGATGAATGATGGGCACAGCGCTGGGCACAGCGCCGGTCCGCGCGGCACTCACGCGGGGCTGAGGGCGGCAACTGATCAGACGGTTCTGATCGCGCCGGTCGAAGCCTCATCGGCGGGACCGACGAAATCGAACGCGAGCCATCCGCGCAGCGGATCCACGCGGCTCACCTGCACCATTATCGGCATCTGATTGGGCAAGGTGGGCGCGCTGTGCAAGGTTCCGCGCACGGCGAAATCAGCTAGTTCCGCGCTTTGGCCTTCGCGGGCGACGTAGGCAAGGATTGGCCCGTCAAGGGCGTGACGTTCGAGGTAGCGGAGAATCCAGTAACGCTTGGCGCGCCGTTCTAGCTCGCGACCGGAAGCCTCCGCATTCTCGGCGCCGGCGAGCACGGTAAGCAATTCATCGACGGTGTAAATCGGGGGTTGGTTGTCGCGATTCTTAAGCGCGCCCAACAGTTGCCGCTGCAGCACCAAATCGGCGTAGCGGCGGATCGGTGAGCTCAACTGCGCGTAAAAGTCCAGCCCGATTCCGGCGTGGTATTCCGGGTGCAGCGACAGACGCGGGCGCTGCGACGCCAGATCGCCGCCAAGTTGCGGCTGCACCCGGTAAATGATCGGAATCCGGTTCTCGGCGGCGTAGCGAGCGGCGACGAAATTGCTCAGCACCATGAACTCCGCCACCAGCGTGCGACCCGGCGACGCGTTATCGAGCACGCTGATTTCCACCTCGTCGCCGCGCACGCGGACCTTCGCCTCGCGCCGCTGCACGAGGACTGCGCCGGCGGTGCGGCGCCGCTGACGAAGGTGGATAGCGGCGGCATGCAGGCGGGAGACGGTAGCGCCGGCGTCGTCGGCGCAGATCCCTGACTCGAGAATGCGATCGACCTGGTCGTAGTCGAGTCGGCGCATGATTGGAATTCGCGCGGGATAGATCGAGGCTTCGACCAGCGCGCCGTCGGCCGACAACCGCACGTCGGTGGTCAGCACGGGGCGATCTTCGCCGGCGATCAAACTCGCGGCGCGGCATGAAATCGGATCGGGAAGCATCCTGATGGTTGTTTCAGGCAGATAAACCGTGGTTGCGCGTGCGGCCGCCTCCTGGTCCATCGCGCCGCCCTTGATGACGAAATCGGCAACCAGCGCTATATGCACGCGCACACGCATGCCGCCGCCGGCGAGCGGCTCGCAACTGAGAGCATCGTCAACCTCGACGGTGTCGTCGTCATCCACGGTGACGGCGTATCCGCCGTCGGAAATCGCGCGTGGGCCAGGCACCGCCTCGGCCGCCTCCTTCATGACGGCGTCGCTGAATTCGTCCTTGAGCCCGGCGATAAACGCGAAGCGCGGCACGCGCGGCCGCGCCCCGAGCCGCTCCAAGATTTCGAAAGCCGCTTCGGCGGGATCGACGTCGGGCGCCGCCTGCGCGAGCATCTGGGTCATATCGCGGCTGCGCGTGAACGGGTTCTTGAGATAGCGCGACAGCTCTTCGATGAGCGCGGCTGCTTCGCCGGCGGGCGGCATCTCGGCGCCGTTGAGAATATCGCGCAGATGCTTCTGGATTTTACGATAGTCGTCGCTGCGCGCCCGAATCCGATCGTTCTGCATCCGCAGCCGTTCGACCTGATCGGGCGTGCGCGGCACAAAATCCATGTGGCGGCGGACGAAGTAGGTGCGATCGCCCAGCAGCGCCTCGAGCATCACGGAGGCGGCGGCATTCGATCGCCGGCCGAAGAACAACTCGGCAAGTTCTGCGGCGGAAAAGCTGCGGCCCTGCTCCTGGGTGACTTCCCACAGCAGCTGGAGATCGAGTTCGACGGCCAGTTCGGCGCGCTCGTGCTCCAGGTCGGCGAGGGCGTCGGCGACGTCTTCGCGATCGGCGCGTCGATCCGGATGGCGCATCAGGACCAGATCGCGCGGAACCAGCCGCTCGTGTCCCGCCGAATCGATCACGGCGAGATGGCGTTCCTGTTCCCGAATGACGAGGGCGGCTTTGAGCCGGCCCTGATCGAGGTACTCGACGATAGTGCCGGCGTATTTGATTGGCGATGACACGTCAAAATTCATTTTGACGACCCCCGCGACGTAAGACTATATGGAAGAGCAGGCAATCGCCGGAAAACGGATCGGGCAAGCGGCTTGAGCAAGAGAATTCAGATCGACCTGCCCGACGAGCTCTTTGGGCAACTCATGCGGGTCGCGCAGGCGATGGGGATTTCGAATCCCGAGGAGGCCGCGACGATCGGGATGGCGGAGTGGGTCTCGCGCCGCAAGGCCGAGCTGGATGACCGGGATCTGAACGAAAAATACGTTGTCAACGAGGCACTTGATGAACTTCTTGAAAAGAAAAAGTAGTTTTTCAGTTTTTTCGGTGTTCGCTACCGCGTTCAGTGTCGCCGCCCTGACGATCGCCGCGCTGCCGAGCATGACCAACTCGATCGCGAGCGCGGCGGGCAAGGGCCTGGACGTGGAAGTACCGTTCGAGATCAATGCGCTGAAGGCGCCCGGCCTGGTCGCACCCTACTTCCTGCAGGATAACCACGGCGTCCTGGTGGTGTCGGACCAGGCGGGGGGAGTCTTCTCGGTCACGTTCGGCGGCAAGGCGACGCAACTCGCGAGCAGGTCGAAGATCAAGAACCCGGCCGGAGTCGCGGTCGGTCCGGCGGGATTCGGCTCGTACGAGGGCAATGTTTTCGTGCTCGCCACGGCCGGCGATATCAAGGCGCCGTGCGAGGTCGAACGAATCGACAAGTCGGGCGCGCTCAGCACGTTCGCCAAACTGCCCGACGCGGGCGCGGCTGCGACCGAATGCCGCGATCTGGAATTTGGCGCGGCCGGGACACCATTCGCAGGCAAGCTCTACGCGGCGACCAGCGGCAACGCGACAATTTATTCGATCGACTCGTCGGGCAAGGCGAGCGCATTCGGCACCTACAACAAACCGGTCGTATTCGAGCTGACCACGATAACCTTTCCACCCGCTTCGGATTCCAAGGCGGCCAACACGATGCTGGTCGGGATGCGCGCGAAGGGGGCTGGAGTGTCGAAGGTCGGCCGTATCAGCATGGTCGGCGCCGACGGCAAGATGAAAGATGAAGTTTACCTGGTCGGATTCATCCGTCCGTCGGGCTTCGCGTGGGCGCCGTCAAGCTTCGGGTCATACGGTGACGAGTTGATGATCGCGGACACCGGCAAATTTGCTTCCGAGAACAACAACGAGCGCGACGGCAGCGTCTATCGAGTGGAGAAAGGGATCGCTCGGCCGTTCGCCGCGGGTCTGGTGGATCCGACCGACATGAAGTTCATCGGTCACAAGGCGGTGATTTGCGATCCTGCCGAGAAGGGCCGAGGACAGGGCGCAATCGTGATCATCTCGTCGCTGCTGTAGGGGCGCGGACTATCCTATCAGTGCCAGGGTTCGCGGACGACTTCAGTGTCGCCGGTCTCGCGATCGACCAGTAGCATCTCGACCTGGTTGTATTGCCCCTTGGGAAAGAAAACGTAGCCGCTCACCGTGAAGTTCTTGCGCACTTCCCCGGGTTTGAGTGAGACCGCCTCGATCTGCTGATTGGCCTGCCGGTCGGCTTTCGATTGGCCTTTTTCGGCGCCGCGGACAATGCCCATTCCACCGCCGAACGCGCTGCCGATTAGCGCGCCCGCGCCCGGAGTTCCGAAGCCCCAGCCGCCAGCTCTACCGGCAGCGCCGGCGACGGCTCCCGCGGCTGCGCCCACGGCGGCGCCCCCGACACCGCTGACGGCGGCGCTTTGTATCGCTCCTTGCAGCTCCTTGGCACTGCCGGCCTGTCGGGCCGCCTCACCCGGTGGGAGAGGAGCGACTCGTTCGCCGGCGCCGTTGAGCGCGAACACCTGGCTTGGCACGACCGCGCGCGCCGCGTCGGTGCCGTTGGCAACCGACACGTAAACAGGGGTTACCTCGCCGACGGTAGGCGCGGCCGCGACACTCACCGCCAACTGGCCGGGTTGCGGAGTCGCCACGACGTTGGGGGTATGCGCAATTGGCGGCGGCGCGACGGCGCATCCGGAAATTGCGATTGCCGCCGCGATTGCGCCGACTCGGAGTCCGATGGCAAGGCTTCGATTCATCCCGGGCGCGGTTCTATTCTTCATAAACATCGCGAATGATATTTCAGAGTCTCATTTCAATCTGTGGTGCGCCGCAAGTCCATACCCGCCTCGCATCTATAGACGCAGCGCATGGGCGGAGGTTTCAACGGCGCTCGAACTGCTCGCATTACACTGCGCGCAAGAACTATAACGCGCCGGTGAAGATCGTGATGGCATAAGTGATCATCGACGGGCTTAGTCGCTTGCATGCTGCAAACCTCCGCGCCCGTCTCAGGTGGAGCAATTATGCGGCCAACTAGTGTCGGCCGCCGCCACCTCCGCCGCCACGACCGCCGCCACGGCCTCCGCCACGACCTCCGCCACGGCCTCCGTGAAAAAAGCCCCCGCCACGTCCGCCAATAAAAGGTCCGGGGTTGAATCCGCCAATCCAGATAAGCGGAGGAGGGAAAAACGTACCGTTCAAAGCGTTCAATGAGGCAACTTCCTGGTCCTCCGATTCCTCGGCATACTGCGCAGTGTCATTTTGCTGCCTCAGCGCCATCTGGTAGCGGTCGAATTCGTTCTGGTGTCCTTCATACACGCATGAGCAGACGTCAGGGTCGTAGTACCAGTAGACCGTGCCGGATTGGGCCGCATAGCTGCGAATCTCGTACGGCGGGAGATCTTCCACGAGCCCGACTTTGTCGTCAGTGTCGATTTTGATTGTGGTGAAGCCCGCGTCGGAGAGCGTCGCTTCGGTTTTTTGGACGGCCTCAGGCCGCGAGGCTTCGTAGTGACGGTATATGGAGCAACCCGGTACGATCAGCGCCAATAGAACCGCGACAATGAACAGCCTTTGCGGCAAGGAGTCCGCCTTCTCGTCGATGCAGTCGGCGACCGTCAGCATCCACGGCGCGCCGCAGCATCGAGCATATATCCATCGCGCACCAGATCGAAAGAACAATTGCGGGGCCGCTTCGAATTGGCGCAAAGGCGCGCGCGGGCAGTCCAATGCGCCATCTTCGCGCGCGGGCGTCTTTATGATTTAACGATCTTGCTCGCTTATTCGCCGGGGTGGCGAAATGGCATACGCAGATGACTTAAAAGTCTCGTACGGTTACCACCAAACTGACGTTACATCCCGCTGCCCCGTGTGATAGATAGCTCCAAATGACCAGCCATGCGGGCGTGGCGGAATGGCAGACGCTACGGACTTAAGGAAACTTGAGTGCTCGCCTGGGAAACCGGCGATGCAGAACTGCCCAAATTCGGGGAAACCTGAAATGGCAATCCCGAGCCAAGCCCGGCAGGAACATTTCAGCCGGGAAGGTGTAGAGACTAGACGGGCAGCACCTAAGCCCCGGATCTTCCGGGAGACGGTGAAGGGATAGTCCAGACCGCAAACCTGACGCGTGCGCTTCAGAACGCAGCGTCCGGGCGGCGAAAGCCGTAGATGGTATGAAAATCCGTTGAGCTTAACGGCTCGTGAGGGTTCGACTCCCTCCGCCCGCACCACTCCTCCTCCCTGTCTCTTGAGCCGGGAGAAAACGGGACACGATGCTCCCGCCCCGGCGCCCAAGGAGTGTAGAGCCGCCATGGGAGAACCGTGAAAGCGGCCCTCCCTTGTTCGCACACTGTTCCGGGGCGGGTCAGCGGATCGCGGGACTCTGCCGCAAATTGGCAGAGTTTTCGGGCTGCAGTGCAGGCCATGCTGCCTTACTTGTTAGAACCTCGGGCCTGGTCTCTGGTCCAGACGACATGTCCTGCGGTGGCGATGTCGATATCGACTTGCTTCGCGACGGTGAGCAATAGAATGCTCGGGTCTTTCAGACCCCAATCGACGTACGGCACTGAAAAATGGGACTTGGCAATCAAGCTGTTTCCGACTAGCCGACCCCTAACCTCCATAACGATTTGGTGTCCTGCCCCGTGAAGTGTCAGAACTCCTTGCAGCTTTGCCTGAAACTGACCGTCTGTCCCCAGCTGCCCGGTGACGTGCCCAGGGGCGAAAGTGATTTGCGGATACTTCTGAACTTCGAGAACGCTGTCCTTCATCCGGTTATCACGCGAACTCAAGCCACTGTCGCCGCTTTTGGCATCGACAATGATCGAGCCGCCGGCTTCGCCGGTGGCTGGATCGGCTTTGATGATTCCATGCTCAAGCTTAAATGTTCCGTGCGTAGTATGGAGCGCGCCCGGCAAGTGAAACTCAATCAGTGTTTTTGACGGGTCGAGCTCCAGCGTTCCGGAACGCAATTGCGCCGCCGCAGCCTGATGCACAAAGGCCGCCATCGCGAGCGCGAATACGAACGCGCGAATACTAAATGACATTTATGACGCGGCGTGCCATGCCCAAAGCTTCAGTCCAGAAGCCGGTCGAGGCATGCATCAAATCGACGATTGCCTCCATCGCGTCGACGAACTCATCCAACTGCGATTCGTTTATCACCAGCGCAGGAGCGACTTTGAGCACCATAAAGTTGTTCCCACAGATTTGACTGTATATCGCCTTGTCGCGGAAAAGACGCATCACCAGCACCTGTCCGAACATCGCTGGATGAATTCTCGAGAATGCTTCGAACAGAATTCTGAGGCGAAACTTTTTTGGAGGACGGAACTCGATGCCGGACATCATTCCAAGTCCCCGGATCTCTTTTATCATATCGTAGCGCGACAGCCGCGAGGTCAACTTCTCGCGAAGCTGTCGTCCCAATCGCTCGCCGCGTTCGCCCAAGTTGCCGTCCGCGAGTACATCCATCGTGGCAAGGCCGGCGCGCATCGAAAGGCTGTTCTCGCTATAGGTCGATGTGTGAATGATCGAACGCTTGAACGAGCTATAGACGGAATTATAGACCGCATCCGACATCAGCACCGCCCCTGACGGAACCAGGCCGCCGCTAATCGCCTTGGCGAGGACCACCATGTCGGGCTCAACCCTGAAGTGGTGCGCCGCGAGAAACGGGCCCGTGCGATACATGCCGGTCTGCACCTCGTCGAGCACGAACAGCGTGCCATGGCACCGACATAGCGACTGCGCTTGTTCCAGATAATTTGGCGGTGGAATCAAAACTCCGGCTTCGGCCTGAATCGGTTCGACAACGAACGCCGCAAATTTCCTGGACGACAAGTGCTTTTCCAACTGCCCTATATCGCCGAATGGCACCGGCTGCGTTTCCGGAAGCAGCGGCCCGAACTCGGCGGTCCAGAATGGATTGTCCATCAGGGACAGCGCGCCGCAGGTGAGTCCATGAAAGCCGCCACTTGCATACAGGATCCCGGGGCGCCTGGTGTGAGCGCGGGCAAACTTGATGACCGCTTCGACGCCTTCGCTTCCGGAACTGCAAAAGAAGACCTTGGATAACCTCCCGCCCGCCTGCCCACACAGACGCTGAGCCAGCTCGCCGGCCAATTCCGGCACGTGACCTTGCAGCATCGCGGGTCCGTTGCGGTCGAGTTCCGCCTTAACGGCGCGTACTACCCCAGGATGGTTGTGTCCCACGTTATGAACGCAGTAGCCGGAATTAAAATCCAGAATCCGCCGGCCATCCTCAGTGAAAAGCTCGGAACCGAGACAGCTCGCGTAGCGAACGTTCATTCCCAAGACGTCGAGCAGCCGGACCCACTGCGGATTTACATATTTTGCGTACAGTGGCTGCTGTACCGAAGAAGTTTTCGCATCTGCCATGAGGGTGGTCACCTTCTCACTTCGAAGATTTGTTTCGTATCGTGTTATAATGCATGAACGATGATGTTTAAGACTTTATTCCCGATAGCATCCCTTGTTGGTCTCGCTGTGCTGATCGTGGGCTGTTCAAGCTCGCAGGAGACAGCCACTCCAGCGGCGACTGCCTCGAGTTCTGCGAACGCGGTCAGCACCGACCGGCAAGTGAACGCGATCCTCGAGAGCTCCTGTTATCAATGCCATTCGACCGGGGGAAGCGCTCCGTGGTATGCGGCTATTTCGCCGACCCATCTCGCCGCCAACTCCGCGCGCGGCGTGCTGAATTTTTCCGACTGGCAGACTTACGATGCGGAGAAGAGATCCGCAGAGCTGAAGAGCATCAATCACTCCGTTAGCGCTGGTTCGATGCCGCCCGGGGATTACACGATGCTCGATCACTCGGCACGCCTGACCGATGATGAGAAACAGGCGCTCCTGAGATGGGCTTCGCAACCCGCCGTGCCTGCACCTTGAAGCGATCGAATCGAGCCGCATCGAAAATGCCTTCTAGTCGTTGAGACTCACGAAACGGATGATTCCGGCGCCGAGGAAAATCGTCCCTATGCCCACGGTTGCCGCTAATGGCCACAACGCCGCGGACGGCGGTTGGTTGCGAATCATCAAATCGTTGAACGCCTGCATGGTCCATGTCGTCGGCATCCAGCGGGCCAGTTCGCGCATCCATCCCGGCTCAAAGTCCAGCGGCCACCAGCATCCGCCGATCGCCGCCATCGCCATGCTGACCGTCACGCCCAGCGGCATCACGGAATCGTGAGCGCGCGAAATCGACGCGACCACCAGTCCCAGCGCAGCGGCCGCGAAAGAGATTCCGACCGTCGGTATGAGCAACGCGAGAGGATTGCGTCCAAGCGTGATTCCGAACAGCGCCCATCCGACTGCGAACAGCAACACCATTTGCACGATCCCGACAATGAAACGCGCGAATAATTTTCCGAGCAGAAGGCCGGTAACCGGAGCGCCACTGACCTGAAGGCGCTTCAGGGTCCCCCAATCGCGCTCATCGAAGAGCGTCAGCGCGATTCCCAGCATCATGCCAATCAGGAGAAACGTGATTCCGAATCCGGGGACATATTGATCGAAGGCATTCACCGCCACCGCTTCGCCTTCGATCGCGGGTTGCTCGACAAATCCGAGGTCTCCGGGGAGCGTGGGCGCTCCAGACGCCGCGAAGGACTCGATCTGCGTTTGTGCCGTCGCCCGCGCTTGGTCGGTGACTCTTCGGCACAATTCGCCGATGCGAAGCTCGATCGCGTTGACCTCAACCCGCCTGACGGGATCGACGAATAGAATCAGCCGCGGTTGACGTCCTGCGGCGACTGCCGCGCTGGTCCCCGCCGCAATCACCATCGCAATCGGCGTCCGGTCGCGTTGACTTACGCGGCGCCGCGCTTCAGCCGGGTCATCGAGCATTTCCAAAGTGAGGTTGCGCTCCTGGTGCAGTGCTTGAATTATTCCGTCGGACACTTGTCCGTTATCCAGGTTGACCACGGGCAGCCGAAAGGAATTCGCAACACCGCCGTACAAACTACCGAGCGAATATCCTGCAACCGTGATGATTACGACCGGCGCGAACAGCAGCATGAACAGGACAATCGGATCCTTGACCAGGAGCCGAGCCTCGTTTTGCGCGGTGAGCCATAGTGCACGAAGCATAGCCGACACTTTCAGAGCACTTGATCGCGCAGTGTGTGGCCCGTCAGCGCGATGAAGGCGTCAGACAGATTCGGACTATGTAAGTTGAAATCGATAACATTCACGTCCAAAGTCCGAAGCCCATGGAGCACCTCGGCGACCTGGGCGAGACTGTTCATCTCGAGGGTTGCTCTGCCTTCGATTCCGATCGCGCCTATCTCACGCACACCGGCAAGCCTGCCGAAGCGCCCTTGCGGCAACTGGCCGCGATAGGTCAGCTCGATGCGAGGCCGGCCACCTCCGAGCGAAATCACCTTTTCGAGGTCGCCCTCGGCGATTAGTTTGCCGCGATCAATAAGCAGCACGCGATCGCAAATGCGTTCCGCCTCCTCCATGTAATGGGTGCTGTAGATCACCGCCGAGCCGGCATCCGCGTAGTGCCGAATCCGCGTCAATATCTGTTCACGCGATTGGAGATCGACGCCTACCGTTGGTTCGTCCAACAAGAGCACAGGGGGCCGATGAACAATTCCACAGGCGAGGTTGAGAAGGCGCTTCATGCCGCCGGAGAATGCATGCATAGGATCGTCCGCCCGGTCCCTGAGGCCCACCTCTTCCAGCACCCGCCGGCAGGACTCGGTCGCGTCGTCGCGCGACAGTCCCTGCATCCGGGCGAAATGCCAGGCGTTTTGTGCGGCGCTCAGCGTCGGGTAGAGCGCGAGCGATTGCGGCACCAGCCCAAGCATGCGTCCCAGCCCGCGCCGGTCGGTGTTTGGCGGCTTGCCATTGATCAGAATCCGACCGTGATCGGGTCGAAGCAGAGTGGCGAGGATCGAGAGCGTTGTGGTCTTGCCCGCACCGTTGGGTCCCAGCAACCCGGCAATTTCACCGGGCCTAACCGCGAGACTGACATTGTCGAGCGCGAGACGAGTACCGTAATTCTTCGATATTTCGATCGCCTCGAGGATTGGCGCCTCAGCCAGACTCATGTGCGTACTACGCCGCCGTTACCATCATTCGCATTGCGCCGCCCATCAGGGCGCTGAATGCCCGCGGATGGCGCATCAGCGAGTTGATTATTGTTTGCCGAGCTCGAGGATGGCGCGCGATCATTAATAAGGCGCTGGTGACGAACCAGTAACCGCGATAGACCCGGCGCGCCTCGCGCTCGTAGGCTTGCATGCTCTCCCGGGTAGCCCCGCGCTTGAGAATTTCAGGCAGATGCCTGCCCAGTATCAGCGCCGAGTTGAACGCGATCGACAGCCCGTCGCCGGAGATTGAATCCACGAATCCTGCCGCGTCACCGACCAGCACCATGCGATTGGTGTTGCGGCGAGTCGCGGCGCGCGCCATCGGCCCGGCTCCTCTGACCGATGAAATCGCCGGGGCGTCGCCCAGCCGCGCCAGTAGGGCGGGAAAGCGGTTCGCTAGAACGGGTATCTTCGGCTGCTCGATGGCCCCATCTTCCCAGACAAAATTGATTCCGACGCTTTCGTCGGAGACCGGAGTCACCACCGCTTCGCCCTTGGCGTCCACGTAAACTTCAACGAAGTCGGTCCAAGGGCGAATTTTGTAATGCTGACGCAGCGCGAACCTGCGCCGGGAGCCCGGAGCCGCTTCGAGACCGGATGCCTTTCGGAGCGACGAGTGGAGTCCGTCTGCCGCCACGACCAGCCTCCCGAAAACTTCGCCCTCGGTCGTATACACCACCGCATCGCTTGAGGTCGCCTTGTAACCAGTGACTGAACATCGATTACGCAATACCGCCCCGAGCTCCTCGGCGCGCCGGGCCAGCGCCTCGACCAGTACCGTGCGCCTGATGCCCATCCCGTGGGAGGGCATCAGCGCTTCCGCCGCGGAGCCGTTTTCCTGGATGAAGCGAATTCCGGCAAATGGGAAAGACGTCGAGTGATCGAAACGATTGGCGATCCCCAGGCGCTCGAGAGCTTGCACGCCCGGCGGCAGCACGCCTTCGCCGCAAGCCTTATCCGGCGGGAAATCGCGGCGTTCGACGACCACCACGGAGAGTCCCTGTTCCGCGGCTACAATTGCAACGGCGAGCCCGGCCGGTCCGCCGCCGACTACGACGAGATCCCATATCTCGCTCGCGGGAGCCGATACGCAGCTCGCGGCGAGAGTGCTAGCCATTGAGCATCACCATTGCAGCAGAACGAACTCGCCGCAGAAGCCGGGGCCCATCGATAGCAGCATCCCGTAATCACCGGGACGCGCGACATTCGACTCCAGAAAGTCAGCCGCGACAAACAGCACCGACGCGGAGGACAAATTTCCGATCGACGCAAGCGATTTCCATGATCGAGCGAGAGCACATCGCGGAATTTCGAGCGCCGCCTCCATGGCCTGCAGCACTTTCGGTCCACCAGTGTGAGCGATCCAGTGCTTGATATCGCGCCGCGACAAACCCTGGTCGCTGAGGAAGGAATCCACGCCTTGGCGCAGTTTGTTGCGGACCAGGTCCGGAACCCCAGCCGACAGCACGATTTCGAAGCCGGCGTCCCCTATGTGCCAGCCCATCATTTGCTCGGTGTGGTGAAAGAAGATTGATCGCGAGGCGATTGTCCTCGGCCAGTGCGGCTCGTTGTTTCTCTCTCCGCCGTTTACGATCACCGCCGCCGCTCCATCTGCAAAAAGCCCCGATGCGATTACGTTGGCAACCGACTGATCTTTTAGCTGGAGTGTGAGCGAGCAAAGTTCGACGGAAACAAGCAGTGCGGTATGGCTCGGGAACGCGCGCAGATAGTCGGCGGCACGTGCGAGGCCGGCTGCTCCGCCGACGCAACCGAGCCCGAAGATGGGAGTCCGCTTTATATCTGGTCGCATCGATATGCGGTTGATCAGCTTGGCGTCGATGCTTGGGGACGCGATGCCGGTCACGGTAGTGAAAAAAATGTGGTCAACGTCCGTCGGCGACAGGCCTGCTTGCGAGAGCGCCGATAAGGCCGCTTCTTCGCCGAGATCGGTCGCGCGTTCGATCCACTTGTCGTTCATCTTCGAGAACGAATCGAGTGCGCGGTAATCCTCCATCGGAAGCGCCAGATGACGACCGCGAACACCGACCGAGCGATGGAGCCGCTCGAAGCGGGCGCGGCCTTCGTCGCTCCCGTGCCATTCTTTCCAAAGCGCCGCGGAAATCACTTCCTGCGGATAGTAGTTTTCCGGAAGAGCGCGGCCGATCGATCGCAATACCGGGTGCTTCGGGGCGGAAGGCTGATTCCTTGCAGGGTTGTGCATATTAGTCGGGATTTCGCGCCTCCGGACTGTCCGAATTGTGAGCCGGCAGTATCCTTAGAACTTCAGCGCACGATTCATGTCGTCCGCGCGTAAAAGCGATGTTCTTGGTATGCGGCAAAGCACCAGCGACAGGTGCATGTTCCTAGCAAACCGCCTGCCATCCGTTTACGCTGGTATCATCAGGTAATCACAAGGCTTCTCATCCCCGCGCTCGTTTAGGACGATGCCGGTTGTCCGAAAATTCGAACGCGACAAAAACTTGGGTACAAACTTTTGAACGAAATCAGACAGGCCTAACGGAATCTGCGTCATTGTCAGAAGGATTTCATCAAAAATGGCGGCATCGCGTTTGCTCATGGTCCTGTCGCCTTCGGAGATAGATACGTGGCCATCGATGGCCTCATCCGTCGCGGCGGTTCACCAGCGCTGACCAAAAATGACCGAGCATAAGCCGAGCGATAAACTTTGGGCGATTAGTTCGCTGGCAAGCACTATGGGCGAGGGCGGCGCGGATTTCGCTGCAGACGACCAAGAATCTTTTCGCCGGCAGGAATTCGTTTTTGCCTCTCTCAACCTGCTGCTAATTGGTGCGCTGTTGGCGCTGCAGGCAATTTCTAGGTTCGTCCGCGACAGGCCTTCCGCGTCGGTCATCATCGTCCTGGCGGTTGGTCTGACGGTCCAGGCAGCTCACCTCGTCTGGCTTCGCAGGAAGAACGCAACAATTTCTCGACGGACGCGACGGTGGCTCACGTTCTGGTCTCTCGGATTCAACTCGACGCTGGCGTTGGTGCTCACTTCGTTAACCGTCAGAGGCGACACTGCGTACTACGCCCTGATGCTGCTTCCCATACTCGAAGCGTCTTTCAGGCTCGGCCTTGGCGCCACGATCGCAGTGATCGGGCTGGCGGACCTCATCAGCTTCATGGGCGCCTATGGCTTGAAATTCGGCGAGTACATCGAAGCCGGCGCAATGTCGGTGATTTACAGCGTGATGGGAGTGTTGGTGTGGCTCCTGGTCAACAATCTTCGCACGCGCGAGGCCAGGTTCGTGCACAATCTCGAGGAACTCGATCGTACCCGTCAGCAATTGCTCTCTGAAGAGAAACTGGCCGCGATCGGCCGATTATCCAGGGCAATCGCGCACGAGATCCGAAATCCGGTTGCGATGATTTCCAGCTCACTGGCAACCGCCACCCGGCCGGGTCAAAACGAAACAGAACGCGAAGAAATGTTCTCGATCGCCGCGAAAGAAGCCCAGCGTCTCGAGCGGCTCACCACCGACTTCCTGGTTTACGCACGTCCGCGCCCAGTGCAGATCGCGCGGGCAAACCTCGCCGACACGCTGAACTACGTCGCTACGGTCGCTCGCGCGCACGCGGCCAATGAAGGTGTGACGATCGATGTGGCCGCCGATAGCGCACTTGAGGGGGAGTTCGATGCAACCCAGATGCATCAGGCGCTCTTGAACCTGGTGCTGAACGCAATCGATGCATGCAATCACGGCGACTTAGTGAAACTCAACGCTCAGATGAACGGAAATGGCAAGATCCGAATCGATGTAGTCGATCCGGCTGGACCGATTCCCGCTGAAATTGTGGCGCGCATTTTCGAGCCACTGTTTACGACTAAGCAGGGTGGCAACGGACTTGGTCTCGCGATCGCGCGCAACATCGCGCGCGCGCACGGCAGCGATATCGTATTGAGAATCAACGAAACGCAACGGGTATGCTTTTCCGTTGAGATACCGGCACACTCCCCGAACCAATCCCTCAGATAGGGGCCAGACTATGGGCAAGATACTCGTTGTGGATGACGAACCGCACCTGCGGCGAATACTCATCTCCAATCTGAAGCAGGAACATCACGAAGTAATCGAGGCTGCCGGTGTCAACGACGCGCGCGGCGCGCTTGCCGAGTACACGTTCGACGCCGTCATAACTGACCAGAAAATGGGCGATGGTGAAGGATTGGACGTCCTGGCCGCGGTGCGGGAGACCGATCCGACTTTGTCAGTCGTTTTTCTGACCGCGTTTGCGACAATTGAACTCGCGGTGGAGAGCATGCGCCGCGGCGCATTTGATTTCATTACCAAGCCCTTCGTTCCTGAAGTATTGCTGGCGTCAGCCACGCGCGCGATGGAGCACACGCGGCTCGTGCGTGAGAACAGCAGGCTTCGCGACACGGTGGTACGCCTTGAAGGCTCATCAGAGATCAGCGGGCGCAGTCTCGCAATTCGCCAACTTCGCGAGAAAATTGCGCGCGTTGCACCAACCAACGCCACCGTTCTCGTCACTGGAGAAACTGGAACCGGCAAGGAGTTGGTCGCCCGTGCAATCCATCGCAACAGCCTGCGGGCCGAAAAGCCCCTCATCGCCGTCAATTGTGCGGCGTTTACCGAAACGCTTCTGGAAAGCGAGCTGTTCGGACACGAGCGGGGAGCGTTCACTGGCGCCGACCGCGCGCGCGAGGGAGTTTTCGAGGCGGCACACGAAGGTACTCTGTTTCTCGACGAGGCCGCCGAAATGTCGCTGGCGGCGCAGGCCAAGCTGCTGCGCGTGTTGACCGACGGGCTGGTCACTCGGCTCGGATCAACCAAGCCCCGCCACACCGACGTGCGGCTGCTGGTCGCGACCAACAGGGATTTGCAGCGGCGCGTACAGGAGGGTCAGTTTCGCGAGGACCTGTACTACCGGCTGGCGGTGGTTCCGCTCGCGGTTCCTCCTCTGCGCGACCATCGCGAGGATATACCCGAGCTTTGCGCTCTCTTCTTGGTGCAAGCTGTGCGCGATCTGAACACGCCGCCTCGCAGAATCAGCGCCGAGGCGGTGCGCACGCTCCTCAGCTACGATTTTCCAGGGAATATCCGCGAACTTCGTAACCTTATCGAGCGCGCATGCATTCTCTCAACTGAGGAGGAAATCACTCCGGAGCACTTCCCGGTGTCAACGCCTCGCAACGCAAACGGTATCGTGCCCCGCAACTCCGCCGAGCTCACTCCCGACCAGCTCGCCGAAATGATGCCCGAGACGCACAATCTTCGAGACTTTCTGGCCTCCCTGGAAAAGGCGGTCATCCAGCGCGCGCTGAAAATAGCCGATGGCGCCCAGGCGGAAGTCGCGCGCCGGCTTGGAATGTCGCGAAGCGATCTTTCATACAAGCTCGGCAAACATCGCATCAAAGATGCGGCGAACTGACCCGTAATCCAGCAATGGCTTGCACATCCGTCGCGGCTAGCACGAACCCCGGTTCCTCTAACTGCCCGAATATGCCCTTAAGACAAGCCGGATGCCCTTCAAAACTTACACATAAAGTTGCACATTTTCACATGACCGAAGAAATAAAACCAATAATTTCAGGCCGTTAGAGCTAAACTTAAGGGACTTAAAATCCTCTGGAGCGAAAGCTCCGTGCGGGTTCGAGTCCCGCCCCCGGCATCGCGACCAAGTGCGATTTCTTGAGAAGGCGCAAAAAAACGGAGGCGGCCATGAGGGCCGCCCCCGCTGTATATAACTCCGAGTAAACGAAAGTGCCGGCTACGGAGTGCTCTTCGCCGGCTTCGCTTCGTTGAACTTTAACGTCATCTCGACAACCCCTGCCGCGATGTTCAAGCCGTTCTGTCCTTCGATCGAGACCGGCTGCAATGCGATCGAGTTCTTCAAGCCTCCGACCAATACGTTGGCGCCCGCACCGACTCCGACCGCTGCGCTCGCGGTCGCTCCGCCGTAGTGACCCGCAAGTGCACCCTGGCCGAGGTTGGTGGTCGGGGCGAGAACTGCCCAAATAATCACGGCCGACTGAAGGTATCCGATATCAGCGCCTAACTTCGTGATCGAACCGGTGTAATACTCGGTGTATCCCGGCTGCAGGGCATACGCGCACTGTAGCTTGCGCGACGAGCCGAAAATCCATCCCCATCCGGACGCGACGTGGCAAGTCACGTATCCTGCCCGAACGGCTGCCCCCCCGCCGGATGCAGGCGCCGCTGCGGGCGCTGCGCCTTGGGCCCGTGCCGATGGCGCACCCGTGGCCAGTGCCACCGCCAACCCCAGTCCGATCACCA
Organism: Candidatus Binatus sp.; assembly: GCF_036567905.1. NCBI lineage: Bacteria > Candidatus Binatota > Binatia (SeqCode) > Binatales (SeqCode) > Binataceae (SeqCode) > Binatus (SeqCode) > Binatus sp. (SeqCode). Next base: position 49,515 of record NZ_DATCTO010000063.1, on the reverse strand, counting down.
TTGCTCGTACTTTCGAATTCATTTTTTCCTCCGTCTATGCTGAGGCTTTCCGTTCCGGCTGGCCGGACCCCGCGGAAAATTCCTCACGTTGATTTGCGCAGTCGAGGATGGAAACTCGCATATTTGCTGGCCCAAACGCAATACGGGCCGTCTGAGTTCGAGCACCTGTACTTATCTACTTGACTATGATCTCCTAATGCAGCACCATCCTGCGGTCTTTGCTGAAGCCAAAAACCCAGGAGAATCCATCGATGAGCCTCAAGACTGTTCTCGCAAGTTTCACCGCAGCTTCGCTGGTGGTCTGCACGCTCGGCCTGAGCGGTCCGGCCTCAGCGCAGAACCCGCCGGCCTCGCAGAAGCAGCTCGACATCGCGGCCACCCGCGCACAGCGCAAGGCAACGGTCGGCGCCAACATGAACCTGACCGCCGATGAAGCGGCCAAGTTCTGGCCGGTTTACGACGCCTACGAAGCGAAGATGGATCGCATCGAAGACCGCCACATCAAAGAGCTCAAAGAATTCGCGGCCAAGTACAATAATTTGACCGACGCCGATGCCAAGAAGAAGCTCGACGAGGTAATCGCCATCCAGCAGGCGCGGCTTGACGTGCAGAAAGAATTCATTGCGCAGTTCCGCGCCGTCGTCTCGCAAGTGAAGGTGACGCGGTTCTATCAAATCGACAACAAGATCCAGGCGTTGATCCAGTGCGACCTCGCGCAATTGGTGCCGCTGGCGCAATCGCCGGGCGAGGTTGCTCAATAATCGCTGCGATAGCCTTCTCGCGATTCCTCCCGGCTCTCGCACCGGCGCGGGCGCCGAAACGAAGCGAGTGACTGGAAGGCGGAAATGGACTCTTGCAGCCGCGATCGTTGGCGGCGCGATCGCTCTCGCGGCGGGATGCACGACGCAGGAGATCGATCAGACGATTCCCCCGTACGCGTCTATCTCGGACGAAGCGGGGGATCCGGCCAGCGCGCCAACACCCGCGCCGTCGGCAAGCTCGTCTAATGATTCCGGTGGGGTCATGAGCGCGATTGGAACTGTAATTATATTTCCGTTTCACCTTATTGGTGAGGCGTTCGGATCGAACTCGAACTAGATATTTGGATCGCCCGCGCATTAGCTCGTGAAGCCGCGAGGATTCATCAGTCTCGAGACCCCGCGCCTGTAGCCGGAAGCCATGCGATTGCCAGGCTGGCCAGAGCAATCGCCGGCCGGATTAGAATCGCTCGCGCGCTGAGCTGCCTGATTAGTCTGCTGTAATTTTTTATCGCACTCTGTTTTCGCGTTGAACTTTGCATTTGCAGACGGATCGTTGTTGGTGCGAGTTTAGAGCAGGAATAAAAATGGGAATCCCACCTTAATGGTGCAGCCCGCCAAGTGTCCGAATCGCGGATTTAAATCTGAGCAGATCGAACCGGCCTCGGCGTGGCTTTTACAAGTAGCGTGCGCGTAGGAATAAACATGACCGATGACGGTGCCCATTGTGACGATGAAGAGCGACGATAAGCAGCGAGAGACCCTCGCGATCCTGGTCGGCGGCGGTCCCGCCCCCGGAATCAACAGCGTGATCGCCGCGGCTGCCATTGAGGCTATCAAGTGCGGACTGCGCGTCGTGGGGATACGCGACGGCTATCGATGGCTGGTGGAAGGCGACACCGGGCACGTCGTCGAACTCAAAATCGAGGAGGTCAGCAGGATCCACTTCACCGGTGGTTCGATCCTGCGCACCTCGCGCACCAATCCGGCGCGCGACGAAGCGAGCCTGGGGCGCGTGGTCGATGCGCTGACAGCGCTTGGCGTTCGCTACTTGATCTGTATCGGTGGTGATGACACCACCTACGGTGCGGCGCGAATCGCCGAGCGCACCAGAGGCAGGATCGGCATCGTGACCGTGCCGAAAACGATCGACAACGATCTGCCGCTGCCCGAGAATGCGGCGACGTTCGGCTACGAAACCGCTCGTGCCATCGGCGCCGGGATCATCGAATCGCTGATGGAAGACGCGCGCACCACCAGCAGGTGGTACCTGACGATCTCGATGGGCCGGAAATCGGGGTCGCTCGCGCTCGGTATGTGCAAGTCAGCCGGCGCTACGCTGGCGGTGATTCCCGAGGAATTTCGCGGCAAGAAGTTTGACCTCGCGCTGGTCGTCGACACTATCGTGGGCGCGATAATCAAGCGTCGCGCCAGCGGCCACGACCACGGCGTCGCGGTCATCGCCGAAGGGATCGCAGAGCGCATGGACGTAGGCACTCTGGCTGCGGCGGCGGGCTCGCACCCCGACGCTTACGGCCATGTGCACATCGCGGATATCCCGCTGGGCATTGTCTTGCGCGATCAGGTGGGGGCGGCGCTCAAGCAACTCGGCATCGATGCTACCGTGGTCGCCAAGGACATCGGCTACGAGTTGCGCTGCGCGAAGCCGTTGCCATTCGACGTCGCATATACGCGAACGCTGGGCTACGGCGCGGTGCGCCACCTGCTAAGCGGCGGCTCCAATGTGCTGATCGCTATTGCGGGCGGCCGCGTGACGCCAGTCAATTTCGAGCAACTGCTCGACCCGAGCACGGGCCGGATTCGGGTGCGGACAGTGGATGTCTCCACCGAGTCATACCAGGTGGCGCGTTCTTACATGATCCGGCTCGAGCCGGAGGACTTTGACGAGCCGGCGCTGTCGAGGCTCGCTGGACACACCAAGCTCTCAGCCGCGGCTTTCAAGGCGCGATTCCTGCCTTCGGTCCGCGCCACGGCTGAGGGGAGCTGAGACCTTTCGAATTTCGGTTAATCAAGATGCGGCGCGCACCGCAAGTTCACAAGAGCTGCGATGAAATTGACCAAACTGGTGTGCGCGGTTGCGGGATGCTCGCTGTTTGCCATCGCGATCGCGCTGAACGGCCGCGCGATTGCCGCCGGCGCGGACCACGGCCCGGCCGAGCCTGCGCCGCTCACGCACTTCGTGCCGGACTCGCTGAGTTTCTGGTCGGAGCACGATCACTGGACCACTCCGTACGGTCCCGCATTCGCCACAATCATCGAGAAGATCTCGAATAACATGCCGTGCAGCGGCGGGCCGTTCGCGCTGTGCGCTTATTCCGGCGCCGCGCCGATGGGCTGCAAGGCGGACAAGGCGGGTGAGTTCGCGGACTGCAAGTGCTTTGAAATTCCCAGCGGCAGCTACTTTGTCAACATTAATGCGATCCTGAACCACGACGTCTATGTCAAAACGGTGAAAGTGTGCGGCAAGGACGGGAGCCGTTGCACCGGACATCCGAACAAGGCCCCAGCCTGCAAGTACGTCAACGATCACAGCCTGGTTCCGGGGGCCGACCTGATCTCGGCGTTCAGCTTCGAATGCGCGGGCAAAATCCCGTTCGGACACTCGCGATGCGATTCGAGTCCGTACGCGGGATGTATGACGGCGCCATGCCGCCGCACGGCGACGCCGGGAATAGTAGATTGTTCATGTCCGATGTTCAGCGGCCCGCATGAACTCGGCACCGATCATGGCGACTGTAATGCGGGCGACGGGCTCGTCTGGTCGTCGGCCTACTATCCCCAATGGCCGGGGAGTTTCGCGCCTATAGGAAGCTCCGCGCCGGCGGCGTCATCGGATGCGAACGTGTGCAAGATGCCGTGAGGAAACTCTACGGCGCCGGGTAAATCTTGCGCGCAGCCGTAGCGTTGGCGTCGTGGCGCCGCGCAGGCGCGCAGCGCAGGATCGTCCAGGTGGCGCCGCCTGAACTCCAATTCTGGTTTGAGTCCGCGAGCACCTAACGAAGACCGCTGATAGCTGTCCAGGCCGGGCAGCAGGGTTCCTTCGTTTTCGTCGCGCAGTACATGGATACGACCGGCCCTGCGGCCTATCCGGGGCATTGGACAACCTAGCTGACACAAATTGCAATTCATGCTAACTCCAGCAATTATAATTCTTGGATATGTTTAGAGTTGGGAGCTGAACAAAACATCGGGGACCTAGGGGACCCAAAGGAGCACTTACTTGGAGATTGATAGAATCGTTGCAGACTTGAAGAAGGAAAGGGATCGGCTCATCCATGCGATCACGGCCTTGGTAGGAGCGGGATCGGCGGCTGCCGGCCGAAGAGGCCGGATCGCGGTTCCCAAGCCGGGCGCCAAGAAAGGAAAGAGACGCGGCGGTATCACCAAAGAGGGCAGAAAGCGGCTGTCGGAGCTTATGAAGAAGCGGTGGGCGGAGCGCAGAAGGAAGGGACTGACAAAACTTAGCAAATAGCGGTACGGCTGGATCGCCACCCGTATCGAGTGTGCGGTTGATTCGCGACCGTCGCGTCCGCACAATCTTCAGATGGCGAATTCAGTACAGCGCGCGTTCGATCTTGCGGCGGAGGACTACGACCGCACGCGGCGCCGGCTGGTGCCGGGATTCGACGACTTCTATCGCGCGGCGATCGATTTGATTCGGTTTCCGCACGATAGTCGGCTCAAGGTTCTCGATCTCGGCGCCGGCACGGGCTTGCTGGCGGCGTTCATCGCGTACAGTTTTCCGCAGGCGCGAATCACGATGGTGGACATCTCGAGCGAGATGCTCGAGCGGGCGCGTGCGCGCTTCGAATTGGGCGGCGAGCGCTTCCGCTTCGAGGTTTCCGACTACGGCGTTGACCCGATCCAGGAAAAATACGACGCCGTGGTTTCGGCGCTGTCGATTCATCACCTGAGCGACGAGCAAAAGCGCTTATTGTTCAGTCGAATCCACGGCGCACTCAACGACGGCGGTGTATTCGTCAACGCCGAGCAGTTTCGCGGCGCGACCCCGGAGCGGCACCGGTTTCATCACGAGCGATGGATCACGCGGGTGCGCGAATTGGGGATGGACGATCGCGACCTGGCGGCGGCGCTGGACCGAATGAAGTTCGATCGCGCGGCGACGCTCGAGGATCAGCTCAAATGGCTGCGCGAGGCGGGGTTCCGCGATATCGATTGCGCGTACAAGAATCTGATCTTCGCCGTTTACTGCGGCATCAAGTAGCGAAGCACGGCCTCCGTGAGCGTTCGGCGGAAGATTCCACGGCGCACGATGCTGTTTCCGCGTTGCGATGGTACAAAAGGATTCGCGATTTCGTGTAGTTGTAGTCAGGAGGAAATTTAATGGCGCGCAAGCTATCAATCGGAGTCAATTGGCAGGGCAAGCTCGACTTCAAGGCGGCGATCGAACGGGCAAAAATCGCGGACGCCGCGGGAATCCATTCAATCTGGGTGGCCGAAGCGTGGGGCCGCGACGCCTTCACGCTGCTCACGCTGCTCGCGGAGCACACCAGCAAGGTGCAGCTTGCGACCTCGATCGTGAATATCTACTCGCGCACGCCGGCCGCGCTCGCGCAGCATTTCGGCACGCTCGACGAGCTGAGCAACGGCCGCATGATCATCGGGTTGGGCACCAGCGGTCCGCAGGTGATCGAACATTTCCACGGTATTCCGTTCAATCCGCCGCTGACGCGGATGAAGGAGTACGTGGAAATTATCAACATGATAATGGCGCAGACGCCGCTGAACTACGAAGGCAAGCTGTTCAAGCTGCAGCGCGGCTTCACGATGCGCTTCGAGACTCCGCGCAAGCATATTCCAATCTGGATCGCCTCGCTCAACAAAAAGAGCGTCGAGTTCACCGCGAAGAAAGCCGACGGATGGCTGCCGGTGATGATCCCGATTAACTCGCTCAAGAAAGCGATCGCGGATTTCCGCGCGATTGCGACGGCCGCCGGCCGCGAGCCGCGCGCGGTCGCCGTCAAAGCGCCCGGACACGTGACGGTGACGGCGAACGTCGATCGCGCGGTTGCGGGACATGCCGCCAACGTCGCGTTCTACGCCGCGCGCATGGGCACCTTCTATTCCGAGCAGCTCATGCGCTTTGGCTTCGGCGACGAGGTGCAGAAGGTCAAACAGGCGTGGGACGGGGGCGGCTCGAAGGCGGGCACCGCGGCGCTATCGCCCAAGCTACTGGGCGAGTTGGGTTATATCGGCGGAGTCGAAGGCGCGATCGAGCGGCTCAAGGCGCAGGACGAAGCCGGCGTCGATCTGCATCCGGTGGAGATCGACGCGGGCGGCGAGCCGGGCGAGTTCGAGAAGACCGTTGCACGGTTGCTCGGATGATCGTGCCGACGGAATTTGCCGATTCGCCGGCAAAGTCGCCATATCGAGGCTGGATGCCGCGTCGCAATCGAGCGGCGGTCCGATCGTGCACCGGACGCGGCGTTTCGTAATTTGTGAGAATTGAACGCGTGAGAGGGTCCCGGTGGGCCCTCTTCGTTTTTGGATGGGCAATTCAATGAGAATCAGAATCCGGCTGATCGCATTCGCACTGCTGCTCGCCGCGGCCGCGTTGCCTGCCTCGGCGCGTGCGGGCGACGCGGCGAAAGCGGACGGAATCAAGGTTGAAGTGACAGGCTTTCGAAACGACAAGGGACAACTGGAATGCTCGCTGTGGCCGGGTCCTGAAGGATTTCCGCGCGACGACTCTCATATACTACGTCGCATCTGGGCAAAGATTCAGGGCAATCGCGGCGAGTGCGTCTTCGGCGGAGTCCGGGCCGGCGATTATGCCGTCACGCTTTTTCACGACGAGAACGGCAACGGCAAATTCGATTCGAATTTCGTCGGCTACCCGCTCGAGGGCTATGGATTCTCAAACAACGCCAAGGCCCGGTTCAAAGCGCCGTCATTCGACGAGACAAAATTTCACTATGACGGCAGGGGCACGAAGCAGATATCGGTCCAAATGATTTACAGATGATGAAAGCGGTAATCGTTGAAAAACCCGGCGATGAAAATGCGCTCAAAATCGGTGAAGTTGCCGAGCCGGCGATCAAGCCCGACGAAATACTGATTCGCGTCCGAGCCGCCGGGGTGAATCGCGCGGACATTCTTCAGCGCCAGGGATTCTATCCGCCGCCGCCGGGCGCGTCGGAAGTCATCGGCCTGGAATGTGCCGGCGAGGTCGCCGCCGCCGGCGCCGCCGCCATCGGATGGAAAACCGGCGATCGCGCGATGGCATTGCTGCCGGGCGGCGGTTACGCGCAGAAAGCTGCGGTGCATTACGGATCCGCGATGAAGATTCCCGCGGCGCTGAGTTTCGAGGAAGCTGCCGGAATCCCCGAGGTCTTTCTGACCGCGTTCCTGAACTTTTTCATGCTCGCCGGGATCGAGCGCGGCGAGACCGCGTTGATTCACGGTGGCGGCAGCGGCGTCGGCACCGCATCGATTCTATTGCTCAAGGAAGCGGGCGTGCGCGTGATCGTAACCGCGGGCGCGGATGAGAAATGCGAGCAATGCCGAAAGCTTGGCACCGACGTCGCGATCAACTACAAGCGCGGGCCTTTCGCGCCGAGCGTGAAGGCCGCGACCGACGGGCGCGGGGTGGATGTGATTTTAGACAGCATCGGCGGCGCCTACCTGCCCGGAAATATCGAGTCGCTGGCCAACGGCGGGCGGCTGATCCTGATTGGCTTGATGAACGGGACGCGCGCCGAGCTCGATCTGGCCGCGGTTCTGCGCCGTCATCTGAAAATCTTCGGCTCGACGCTGCGCACACGCCCAGCCGCCGAGAAAGCGCGGATCGTCGCGGCGTTCCTCGAGCGATTTGGCGCGGCTCTCGAAGCCGGCCGGCTGCGTCCGCCAATTTACAAGGTGATCCCGGCCGCGGACGCGCCGACGGCGCATCGCATGATGCAAGCGAGCGAGCACTTCGGGAAAATCATTCTCAAGTTCGACTGATCCCGGCGCTCGCAATTCAATGCGGCCGGTTTCCTGACCTGCTTGAGCGCCGCGGGAAGTGGCGCAATTCGCGCAACTGATGGGTGTTCGCGCGCGCCTTCTGGTAGGATTCGGAGCGAGATAGCGTGAACCGCAAACCGATCAAACCCAACGCGCTCAAACCGGGCGATACAGTTGCGGTCGTCGCGCCCGCCGCGGCGGTCGAACGGGAGCATCTCGAGCGCGGCGTCAACGTGCTCGCCTCGATGGGCTTTCGGGTCAAAGTTTCGCAGCGGGTGCTGGCGCGTTCGGGGATATTGGCCGGCGACGATCGCGAGCGGGCGAGCGAGCTTCAAGAATACTTTGCCGACCCCGAGGTCAAGGCGATCTTTTCCGCGCGCGGCGGTTACGGATGCGGGCGGCTACTGCCGCTGCTCGACTTCAAAGCGATGGCCCGCACGCCCAAAATCTTCGTCGGCTTCTCGGACGCAAGCTTTATCCTCAATGCGCTGGTCGATTTCGCCGGGATGGTATCGTTTCACGGGCCGATGGTCGCGATGGATTTTGCGCGAGGCCTGAGCCCGCGCGCGTTCGGGCACATGCAAGATCTGCTCGGCGGCAAACTCGGCGGCTTCGAGCTGGAGGCGCGCGAGACGATGCATCCTGGGCGCGCGCATGGCGAGGTGATCGGCGGCTGCCTGTCGGTGCTGGTCGCGACGATAGGCACACCGTATGAGCCGCGCTTCGCCGGCCGAATCCTGTTCCTCGAAGACACGGGTGAGAAAGCCTATCGAATCGACCGGATGCTCGTGCAGTTGCGCCAAACCGGCGCGCTCGGCCGAGTGGCGGGAATTGTTTTCGGCGCGATTCGCGCGATCGACGGAAACGAGCAGGAGACGCGGCTGATCGCGCGCTTCGCCGGCGAGCAGACCGCAGGGCTGGGATGCCCGGTGCTGTACGGCGTCGAGGCCGGGCATGGCACCGAGAATTTTACGATTCCGTTCGGCGTGGTGGCGCGAATCGATTCCGCCGCGCGCCGAATCATCTTTACCGAGCCGGCCGTTACGCGGTAACGGGTCAAGTTTTCCGGAGGATTAAGCGTTGGGATGGAGTGATGTGGAGCGGGCGTTCAACGACGCGGTCGAGGAGCGGGTGATTCCCGGCGCGACGGTCGTCGTGCGGCGCGGCGCGGAGGTCGCGTTCGAGGGCGCATTCGGATTCAGATCGATCGAGCCGAGCCGCTCGCCGGCCAAAATAGAAACCGTCTATGATCTGTCGTCACTCACCAAGGCGCTGGCGACGACGGTCGCGGCGATGATCCTGGCGCGCGACGGCAAGTTTCGCCTCGATGATCGAGTGACGCGCTTCTTTCCGAACTTTGGCGTGCACGGCAAGATCACCGTCACGTTTCGCCATCTGCTGGCGCATTGCTCGGGCCTGGCGGCGTGGCGGCCGTTCTACCAGCGGATCGCGGAGATTGAAAAAAGCGGGCGGGTCAACTTCATGGCGAGTCACGGCGCCAAGGAGTTCGCTTACGAGGAGATTCATCGCGAGAAACCCGAGGCCGCGCCCGCGACCAAAACTATCTACTCGGATCTCGGGTTCATCGTGCTGGGTGAGACGATCGAAAAGGTCGCCAGCGTCGCGCTCAACCGATTCTGCCGCGAGAAAATCTTCCGCCCGCTGGGCCTGCGCGCGACCGACTATATAGACATCTCACTGGTCCGCTCGCGGCGGCTGGAACCGGTCGCCGACATGTTTGCGCCCACCGAAATCTGTCCTTCGCGCAAGCGGCTGCTGGTCGGCGAAGTTGACGACGAGAACGCGTTCGCGATGGGTGGAGTGGCGGGTCACGCCGGACTGTTCGCGCCGGTGCGCGAGGTCGATCGCCTCGCGCGCGAGCTGATCGCCTGTTACGCCGGACGTTCGGATTTCGTGCCGCAAAAAATAATCCGCGAGTTCTGGACGCGCGACCCGACCGTGCCCGGCTCGACCTGGGCGCTTGGATGGGACACGCCGTCGGCGGAGCATTCCAGCTCGGGGCATCGATTCTCGCCGGCGGCAGTGGGCCATCTTGGCTTCACCGGCACTTCGATATGGATCGAGCCGGAAAGCGAAGTTGCGATCTCGATGCTGACCAACCGCGTTCATCCGCGGCGCGACAATCAAAAGATTCGCGAGTTCCGTCCGAAAATTCACGATTTGATCATGGACGCGCTTGGCGGTGGCTGATTCCGGCAGCACCGCGCGCCTCGCGCGCATCCCGGCGTCCCCCCGGCGCGTGCATCTGATCGGAGTCGGCGGCACCGCGATGGCCGCACTGGCCGGGATGCTGGTGGAACGCGGCTTGTCGGTCACCGGCTCCGACCATCAGCTCTACGAGCCGACGGCGTCGCTGCTCAGGAACTCGCGGGTCGGATTGATGACGGGATTTTCGCCCGCGAACCTGTCGCCCGCGCCCGACCTGGTGGTGGTGGGCAATGCGATCGTGCCGGGCAATCCCGAAGCCGTGGCGCTGCTCGATTCCGCGATCCCGTATCTCTCGATGCCTGAAGCGCTGTGGCATTTTTTCCTGAAGGGCCGGCGCGTGCTGATGGTCGCGGGAACGCATGGCAAGACCACCTCGACTGCAATGATGGCGCACGTGCTCGACGCGGCGGGGCGCGATCCCTCGATGCTGGTGGGAGGAGTGGCGAGCGATTTCGGATCGAACTACCGGCTTGGCCGGGGCGCCGATTTCGTCATCGAGGGCGACGAGTACGACACGGCGTTTTTCGACAAAGGACCGAAGTTTCTGCATTACCGGGCGATCGGTGCGATTATTACCGCGGTCGAATTCGATCACGCCGACATCTATCGCGATCTCGAGCATGTGAAATCGAGTTTCCGCGCGCTCGTCGATCAGATGGATTCGTCGCGCGTGCTCGCGGTATGCGCCGACTTTCCGCACGCGCTCGAAGTCAGCGCGGCGGCGCGCTCGCGGCGGCTCACGTACGGGCTGCGCGGGGGCGAATACCGCGCGGCGGACATTACGGTGGGCGCAGACGGCGCGAGGTTTTCGGTAACGCGCGACGGCGACCGAATCCAGGATTCAATCCATCTTCCGATCGGCGGCCGAATGAATGTCGCCAACGCGCTGGGCGTTTACGTGCTGCTGAGCGCGTTTGGACTGTCCGGCGACGAGATTGCCGGCGGGTTGCGCACGTTCAAGGGCGTGGTGCGCCGCCAGCAGGTGATCGGAGAGGCGGCGGGAGTGACGGTGGTCGATGACTTTGCGCATCACCCGACCGCGATCGGCGTCACGCTCGAGGCGATTGCCGAGCGGTTCCCTGGCCGGCGGATACTTGCGGCGTTCGAGCCGCGCTCGAATACGGCGCGGCGCAACGTTTTCCAAAATGCGTTCGCGGCCGCATTCGATCGCGCCTCGCGCGTCTATCTGGGCCCGGTCTATTTCAAGGAAAACGATCCGATCGCACCGGGCGAGCGGCTGGAAACCGGCGCGCTGGCAAGTGCGATCAGTGCGCGTGGGCCTCATGCGATTGCATGCGCGTCGAACGATCAGATCCTCGAGCGGATGCTCTCCGACGCGCGCGCGGGCGACGTGGCGATCTTCATGTCGAACGGGCCGTTCGATGGCTTGAAGGAACGGTTTCTAACGGCGTTGCAGGCGCGGTAGCGGGGGAAGGCCCTCCAGAACCCTCACCTACCTCGCTGCGCTCGGCCTCCTCTCCCGTGAAATAACGGGCGAGGTAATCTCAGAAGGGGAACAATCCCTAATAGCCGAGTTTGGGATCGACCAGGTTCAGCAGCGGGCGGTTTGCGGCGAACTTTTTCAGATTCTCCGCGAACAGTTCGCATGCCTTGTCCATGTAGCCGCGATTGGCGCCGGAAATGTGCGGCGTCAGGATGACATTTTCCAGGTCCCAAAGCGGGCTTTTGGCTTCGAGCGGTTCATGCTCGAACACGTCGAGGCCCGCGCCGCCAATCTTTCCCGCGGTCAACGCCGCGGCCATCGCGCGCTCGTCGATCACTTCGCCGCGCCCGATATTTACCAGGTACGCGCCGGGCTTCATCGCGGCGAATTCCCGCTCGCCGATGAACTTGCGCGTGTGGTCGGTGAGCGGCAGCGTGACCGACACGTAATCGCTGTCGCGGAGGATCGCTTCGCGCTCGCCGGGACCGAAGAAGCGTGCGGGAAGCTTGCCTTCGGGATCGCCGAGCCCCGCCGGACACCATCCGGGATCGGCGCGCTCGGCCGGGTTGCGCTTGAGCGCAAGCACGTTCATCCCAAATGCGGCCGCGAGCCGCGCCGTTTCCCTGCCGATCGATCCGTAGCCGATGATGCCAAGGGTCCGCCCACGGATTTCGTCCACGCTCGCCATGAAAGCGCCCGAGCGCATCCACTCGCGGCGAATCTGCGCCCGAATCGCGAGATGAATCCGATGCGCATACGAGAGCATCGAGGCGATCGTGTATTCCCCGATCGGCGTCGCATGAATTCCGCTCGCGGTCGTGACTGGAATCGCGATCCCCTTGAGTGGTCCGCCGAGCGCGTGGTCTGCGCCAGCGCTGAGCAGTTGAACCCACCTGAGGCCGCGCGCCCGATTCATGATGTCCAGCGGCATCCGAAAGGTGAGCAGCACGTCGCATCCGCCACTGACGAACTCGCTGACTTCCTCGGCGGTTCGGCATTGGCGATCGGCCAACTCGGCTCCGGGCACTGCGCTGGTAATTGCGGCGCGATGCGCGGGTTGCAGCGCAACCGTGGATATTATTTTCATGAACGCCAGAAAAACTTTCGCATGGGTTCGCGCGCCCTTCAAGCAGAAATCGTGCAGGTTGAGCAGATCGCGCGGCGGGCTTATATTTGCAGAGTTCCTGCGTCGCTGGATCGATCGCCGAACGTGATGAAATGAAGCTGCAGAAGATGCTCACGCTGGGCGTGGCGACAGCCGTGCTGTTCGCGCTGTCTCATTTTGCAATCGCGCAGGCGCAGAACGCGCAAACGGGCTCCCAGGGCGGCGGGAATTCCGCCAATCCCGGGATTGCGGGGCAGGGCGGCAGCGACGCGACGCTCGAGATAGCTCCGCAGCCCGGCTTGGCGGCGCCGAAACCCGGCGTTCAGGAAATTCCCGGCGGCCGGAATTTTAATCCGGGCGAGAACAGCACGTCGATCGAACCCAACTTCCGCCCGAAAACAGAGAACGGCAACGGCGATAGCAACCGGCCGCATCCTCCACCCTACCTCGGCATCACCGTGCAATACACGACGCAGTGCTACCTCGGAAAGGAGGAGCATGGGCTCGAAGTGCTGACCATCGATCCCAACAGTCCGGCCGCCCAAGCGGGCCTGCAGGCGCGCTCTGGAATGAGCGCGATCGGCGCGGCGGTTTCCACGCTGACGGGAATACTGCCCGGCGGATCAATTCTGGCTAATAAGGCGCTGGGGAGTTCGGGAGCGATGGGCCATGGGGGAGATCTGATTGTCGCGGTTGACGATCGGCGCGTGCGCGACCAGAGCGATCTGGAAAGCGCGATGGCGCGGCTCAAGCCGGGAGACACGATGTACCTGACGGTGATCAGGCCGGACGGCAACTCGCACAAGACAATCAAAATCGCGGTGAAAGTCGGCGCGGTGGGCGAGCCAATCGCGAATGGGGCGCCGACGGGCGGCAACCGGCACTAGCCTCGCGATTTCATTTCGCGGTGGCTCCTTCGGTACGGCCGGCGCGTTCGGGCGCGATTTTCTGCTATCATTCTGGTGACGCCAGCGGCATGTGCGCTCCTCGCGCGCATCGCCGCAGGGCGAATTTTTGCGTATTCGGACCGGAAAAACTTGCAACGCAGCCTCAAAGAAGCGGCCGGCGAACTCGAAGCGCGGCTCACGGCAAATACCGAACGCCGATTCCCGGTGATGGGATTGCGCGGCGCGGCTGGCGCGCTGATGATTCGCGAGATGGGAATCCGGCTGCGGCGTCCAATCGTCGCGGTCGCGTCAACGCCGTCGGAAGCCGAGGCGCTGGCGGGAGAGGTTGCGTTTTTTCTCGGTGAGGAGCCCGACGCCGGCGCCGCCACGCGCCGGGTGCATCTGCTCCGCTCGTGGGAAGTGAAACCGATGGCGCAATTGTCGCCACCGACCGACGCGCAGGCGTCGCAACTGGCGGCGCTGTTCGCGATGCTTCGGCATGAGTCGCCGCTGGTCGTTACGTCGGCCGAAGCGCTGATGACGCGCACGATTCCGCGCACGGTGTTCAACGAATCGATCGTTAAAGTGGCCATTGGCGACCGGCTGGATCTCGAGGCGCTGGTCGAAGCGCTCGTGGCGTGCGGCTATCAGCGCGTGCCGCAGAGCGAAGAGGCGGGAGACTTCAGTGTGCGCGGCGGGATCGTCGATGCGTTCTCGCCATTGTACCGCGACCCGATTCGCATCGAGCTCGAAGACGACCTGATCACCTCGATTCGCCACTTCGACGCGCACAGCCAGCGCTCGGGCGGCGAACTGCTCGAGGCGACGATAACGCGCACTCGCTACGTGCCGCCGTCTGCGCTGAAGGCGCCGAAGCTGCGCGAGCAGGTCGCGTTGCGGGCCGCGGAAATCGGCATGGTGCGCAAGGAGGCCGCGGAACTGGCCGAGGCGCTCGAGAACGGGCTGTTGTTTCCAGGCGCGGAACTGCTGATGCCGTATGCGTACGGACGCGCGCTCGACAGCGTGTTCGATTACATGCCGGCGGGCGCGTTGCTGTGGCTGGTCGATCCGGGGCGCATTCTCGCCGAGGCAAATCGCTTCGCCGATACCGTATCCGTCGAGACGGCAGCGGCGGCGCGCAAGCCCGCGTTTCATCCCGCGCCGGATTCGCTGTTCGTCGGCGCAGACGCGTTTGAACGCGCGCTGGGAAACTTCACCGCCGTCGAGGTCGGCTCGCTGGTTACGATGATCGCGCCGCGCGAGGGATGGGCGGTGCCGGTTGAGGTCAAATCGCAGGCCAGTTTGCGACTGGGATCGAACCAACTCAGTGGAGTGCGGACGCCGCCGAGCTTCGAGCCGCTGGCGACGGAACTGCGCGAAGTCCAGCGCGGGCAGGGACGTTCGCTGATGATCGTTGACGGGCCGCATCAGGTGGCGCGCCTGCGCCGTCATCTGGAGGCGTGGGACCTCGAGGTCAACGTCGAATGCAAAAGTTTGTCGGCGCTGCTGGAATGGGCGGACTACCGCCCCGCGATCATCGAAGGCGAGATTTCCGCCGGCGTCGTTTTGCAGGCCGACGGTCTCTACATCTACAGCGAAGAGGAAATTTTCGGCGAGCCGCGGGCGCATCGGCGCAGGCGTCCGAGCGCCAAGGGTGCGCTGCTCAATCTTGAACAGCTCAAGCCCGACGATTTCGTCGTGCATATCGATCACGGCATCGCCAAGTACCGCGGCCTGCGCCACATGAAGGTCGCCGACGTCGAGGGCGACTTTCTGAATCTCGAATACTCGGGCAACGACACGATGTACGTGCCGGTCGAGCGGATAAATCTCGTTCAACGTTACATTGGCGGCGACGACGCGGAACCCAAGCTCGACAAGCTGGGCAGCGGCTCGTGGGAGAAGGTAAAGCGGCGCACCAGGCAGGCGGTGCTCGCGATGGCGGCCGAGTTGCTCGACGTGTACGCGGCGCGGGAAGTGATGGAGGGGCACCCGTATCCGCCACCGGGCGCGGACTACGAGGAGTTCGCGTCGCGCTTCGAGTTCGAGGAGACGCCGGACCAGCAGTCGGCGATCGACGACGTCATCCGCGACTTGACGCGTGCCAAGCCGATGGATCGGCTGATCTGCGGCGACGCCGGCTTCGGCAAAACTGAAGTCGCGCTGCGCGCCGCGTTCATCGCCGTGATGGATGGCCGGCAGGTCGCCGTGCTGGTGCCAACGACGATCCTCGCCGAGCAGCACTGGAACACGTTTCGCGAGCGCTTCAAGGATTATCCGGTTCGCGTTGAGATGGTCTCGCGGTTTCGCAGCCACAAGGAAAATCGGGCCGTGATCGAGGAGGCCGGCCGCGGCAAGGTCGACATCATCGTCGGGACCCATCGGCTGCTTTCGAGCGACGTTCAGTTCCCGCGCCTGGGCTTGCTGGTGATCGACGAGGAGCACCGATTCGGCGTGGTGGACAAGGAGCGAATCAAGAAGCTCAAGAAGTTGGTGCCGGTGTTGACGATGACCGCGACGCCGATTCCGCGCACGCTGCACATGGCGATGCTCGGCATCCGCGACCTCTCCGTGATTCAGACGCCGCCGCCGGACCGCCAGGCGATTCGCACCTTCGTCGCGCATTTCGACGACGCCACCATCCGCGATTCAATCCTGCGCGAGTTGAACCGTGGCGGCCAGGTTTTCTTCGTTCACAATCGCGTCGAGAATATCGACTACATGGCCAGTCATCTGCGCGCGCTGGTGCCCGAGGCCAAGACCGCAATCGCGCATGGCCAGATGAAGGAGCGGCAGCTCGAGGACGTGATGCGCGACTTTATCGAAAAGCGGGTCAATGTGTTGGTCTGCAGCGCTATCATCGAATCGGGCCTGGATATTCCCAACGCGAACACGATGATCATCAATCGCGCCGATCATTTCGGTCTCGCGCAGTTATATCAGTTGCGCGGCCGCGTCGGCCGTTCGCGCCAAAAAGCGTACGCATACCTGCTGATTCCCGGCGAACACATCATCACGCGCGACGCCAAGCGGCGAATCGATGCGCTTCGTGAACTGGTCGAGTCCGAAAGCGGCGGCGGTTTCAAGCTCGCGATGGCCGACCTCGAGCATCGCGGCGCCGGCAACCTGCTCGGCCACGAGCAGCACGGACAGATCGCGGCGGTTGGGTTTGAGCTTTATACCGAGATGATGGAAGAGGCGATTGCCGAACTGCGCGGCCAGCCCAGTCGCCCCGACTTCGAGCCCGAGCTTCGAATCGCAGTGCCCGCGTACATTCCCGAGGCTTACGTCTCCGACGAGAACGAGCGGTTGGCGCTCTATCGGCGGCTCGCGCGTGCGCAGCGCGAGGAGGATCTCGGCGAGATTCGCGACGAGCTGCGCGATCGGTTCGGTCCGGTGCCGACGCTGATCGAAAATTTGATCGCGGCGATGAATGTTCGGCGCCAGATGAAACAGTTGATGATCCTGAGCGCGATTCTCAAGGGCTCGCAGCTCGAAATCAGATTTCATCCCGATGCGCCCGTGGAAACCGCGCGGCTGGTGAAGCTCGCGGACCAGAATCGGCGTACGCTGCGGCTGACGCCGTCGTACCAGGTGATCGCGCGAATCGAACCCGGAGAATACGAGCAACTGTTCGCGCAACTCGACGGCGTCTTGCAGGCCCTGGCGGGCTGTGAAAAGTTGGAAAACTGGACGGCCGCGAAAGTCGGGCCGGCCGTCAATTAGATTGATGCAGAACGGAAGATTGTCCCCGCGTGCCGGCGCGCGATGCGCCGTGGCGACGGCGTTGGCGGCGTCGCTGGGAATTGTCCTGGCGGGCGGGTTTTCGGGTTGCTCGATGGATCTCCTCAAACCCGGCGCTTTCGATGCTTTCAAACAGGCGGCCGCTTCTTCCACAGCGACGGCGCCATCGGCGTCACCAGGGGGCGCCAACCCGTTACATCCCAATCCTCCTGGGGCCTCTTTCGCAGGGCAGGCGAAGCCGGCTCCGAATCCGGCCGGCGAGGCGCAGACGGACGAACCGCCGCCTCCACCAGCGCCGGTTGCCTCGGATGAGCCGCCGGAACCGAGCACGCCGGCGTTGGATAAGGTCGTCGCCAGCGTTGATGGCGATCCGATCACGATGCGGGAGGTCAAAGATTTTGCGGCGCAGCACGGCCAGCCGATCCAGACCGACGATTTCGCTTCTTCGGACGCCGCCAAGGCCGCGGTGAAGGCGTTGATCGGGGAGAAATTGCTCGAACAGGAAGTGAAAAAGTACGATGACAAGGTCGACGACGCGCAAATCGACAAGTACATCCAGCAGTTGCGCCAGGACAAGCACCTGAGCGATGCGGAGTTCCGCGCGCAACTCCAGGCGAGCGGGATGAGCTACGACGAATTGCGCAAGCGAGCGCGCCTCGATATCGAGAAAGCAATGATGATCGAGCAGGAAGTCCGCGCGAAAATCGACGTGTCCGACGCCGAGATCAAGGCCTATTACGATGCCCACAAGGAAGACTTCACGATTACCAAGGAGCGTTTCAAGCTCGCGCAGATTCTGATCGCGCTGCCGCCCAACCCGACCGCCGCGCAAGTGTCCGCCGCGCAAAAGAAAGCCGACATGATTCGTGCGCGCGCCGCCAAGGGCGACGACTTCAGCGCGCTCGCGCGCGTGTATTCGGACGACGAGTCGAAGTCCAACGGCGGCGAACTGGGATGGTTCGCGCCGTCCGACGTCATGGACCAGATTCTGGCCGCGGTAAAGCCGCTCAAGCCCGGTGAAATTTCGGCGCCGGTTCGCACCAGCCACGGCATTCATATCGTCAAGCTCGAAGAACACGAAGTGCCGGGCGTGCAGCCGCTCAACGAGGTCAAGGCGCCGATTCGCGCTCAGCTGATCGATCAGCAATCCGGCGCGCAGCTCGAGAAGTGGGTTGACTCCGATCTTGTCAAGCAGCATTACGTCGAGACCATGTACTAGATGATGACGGCGCTCAGACGAAAGACGCCGCCGCTGTTGGCGATCAGCATGGGCGATCCGGCGGGCGTCGGGCCCGAGGTGATCCTCAAGGCGGCAGCGGCGCTCGCGCGCCGCCGTGGTGCGCCGTCGATTGCGGTAGTCGGCGATTTGTCCGCGATGCGCGCGGCCGCTGCCCGCCTGAGCGGCGCGCCGGCTCCGTACCAATGGCATCCTGGTCAGCCGCCGATTCGTCTGACCAAAGGACTCGGCGTACTTTCCATCTCGAGTTTGCCGGCGCGCGCAATTCGCCCGGGGCATCCCACGGTTGAGGGCGGCGGCGCCGCATATGACTATATCGTCACAGGCGCGCGGATGGCGATGAGCGGCGAGGCTGACGCGCTGGTGACCGCGCCGATCAGCAAGGATTGGATGAACCGCGCGGGCCATCATTTTCCCGGGCATTCGGAACTGCTTGCGCATCTGGGGCGAACCCGGCTGTGGCGCATGATGTTCGTGGCCGGCGAGCTGACGGTGGTGCTGGTGACCGCGCATATGGGATTTGCAAAAGTGGCGTCCGCACTGACGCAGCGCAATGTCCTGGACACGATTCGTCTGCTCTGCGCGCACTTGCGCGGCGCGCTTGGCGTTGCACGGCCGCGAATCGCGGTGCTCGGATTGAATCCTCACGCGGGTGAAGGCGGGATGTTCGGTGATGAGGAAATCCGCGTGATCGCGCCGGCGATTCGACGCGCGCAGCGTGACGGCATCGACGCGTACGGTCCGCTCGCACCCGACACCGCGTTCATCCGCACGGCGGGGTCGTTTAATTTCGACGCTGCGGTTGCGATGTATCACGACCAGGGCTTGATTGCGGTCAAGGCGCTGGAGTTTGATCGTGCGGTGAACGTCACGCTCGGGTTGCCATTCGTCCGCACCTCGCCCGACCACGGAACGGCGTTTGACATAGCAGGGAAGGGAATTGCAAACCCGTCGAGCATGATTGCCGCGATCGAATACGCGTGGCGGGCCGCGGCGGGACGTGAAAAGACCGGGCGGCGGGCGTCGGCGTAAGCAACGATGGCCGATCGAATCGTCATCAAGGGCGCGCGCGAGCACAATCTCAAGAACATCGATCTCGAGATTCCGCGCGATCGACTGGTCGTGATCACCGGACTCTCCGGCTCGGGAAAATCGTCGCTCGCCTTCGACACGATTTACGCCGAGGGTCAGCGACGCTACGTCGAATCGCTGTCGGCCTACGCGCGCCAGTTCCTCGAACAGATGGAAAAGCCCGACGTCGATTCGATCGAAGGATTGTCGCCCGCAATCTCGATCGAGCAGAAGACCACCTCGCGCAATCCGCGCTCGACGGTGGCCACTATCACCGAAATCTACGACTACCTGCGCCTGCTCTTCGCGCGGGTGGGACACGCGTTCTGCTACAACTGCGGCCGCGAAATCACTCAGCAGAGCGTGCAGCAGATCGTTGACCGAATCATGGGATGGCCCGACGGAGCGAGGATTCACGTGCTCGCGCCGATTGTCCGCGATCGCAAGGGCGAGTATCGCAAGGAATTGTCTGAGATGAAGCGCGCGGGCTTCGTGCGCGTGAAGATCGACGGCATGCTCTACGAACTCGGCGAGGAGCCGGCGCTGAACAAGAACCAGCGCCACACCATCGAAGTGATGGTCGATCGGCTCGCGATCCGCAAGGGAATCGAGAAGCGCTTGTCGGACTCGCTTGAAGTTGCCTTCAAGTACGGGCAGGACCTGCTCAAGGTGGAGCGCCTGGACGGGCCCAACAACGAGAGCGAGATCTATTTCAGCCAGCGCTTCGCGTGCGTCGATTGCGGAATCTCGTATCCGGAAATCGCGCCCCGGATGTTCTCGTTCAACAGCCCCCACGGCGCCTGCGTGGAATGCTCGGGGATCGGATCGATCATGTATTTCGATCCCGAACTGGTCGTGCAAAACGAGGACTTGAGCATCTCCGATGGCGCGATCGCTCCGTGGGCGACGATGAACTATCTGCAGCCGGTGCTCGACGCGCTCGCCAGGCACTACAAGTTCAGCCTCGATCAGCCGTGGAAGGAAATCCCGGCCAAGGTGCGCAAGGCGATCATGCACGGCTCGGGAACCGAGGAGGTCGAGTTCGCCTACCAGCGCGGGCATCATCGCGCCGAGTACTCGAAAACGTTCGAGGGCGTCCTGCAGTGGCTGGATCGGCGCTACAAGGAAACCGAGTCCGAAGGCGTGCGCGAGTTCCTCGAGGCGTACATGAACATGCGGCCGTGTCCGACCTGCAACGGCGCGCGGCTCAAGAAGGAAAGCCTGTACGTGCGCTTCAACGGCAAGTCGATTTCCGAAGTGACCGCCATGTCGATCAAGCAGGCGCTCACGTTTTTCGCCGCGCCGAAGCTGAGTGCGCAGGAAGCTGAAATCGGGAAACTCATTTTGAAGGAAATCCGCGAGCGGCTGAATTTTCTCGCCGGCGTCGGACTCGAGTACCTGACCCTCGATCGCCCGTCGGGAAGTCTCTCCGGCGGCGAGGGCCAGCGCATCCGTCTCGCCACTCAAATCGGATCGAGCCTCGTCGGCGTGCTTTACATCCTCGACGAGCCGTCGATCGGACTTCATCAGCGTGACAATCGGCGCCTGCTGGCGACGCTCAAGCGGCTCAAGGAACTCGGCAACACCGTGCTGGTGGTCGAGCACGATCGCGAGACGATGCTCGAAGCCGATCATCTGATCGACATGGGACCGGGCGCCGGAATTCACGGCGGTTACGTCGTCGCGCAGGGCACTCCCGAGGAGGTGATGCGCGATGAAAACTCGCTCACCGGTAAGTATCTTTCGGGACAAGTCGAGATTCCCGTGCCGTCGCGGCGGCGCAAGCTCTCGAACCGATGGCTGACCGTTAAGGGCGCGCACGAGAACAATCTGCGCGATCTCACGGTCGCGATTCCGCTCGGCGTCTTCACCTGCATCACCGGCGTTTCGGGTTCCGGCAAATCGACGCTCTTGCTCGACACCATCTATCGCGCGCTCTCGCAGAAGCTGAATCACAGCCGCGAACGTGCCGGCGCGTACAAGACGCTCGACGGCGTCGAGCATCTCGACAAGGTCATTCACGTCGATCAAAGCCCGATCGGACGCACGCCGCGCTCGAACCCCGCGACCTACACCGGCCTGTTCACCCATATCCGCGAGCTGTTTGCGCAATTGCCCGAGGCGCGCATGCGCGGTTACGGGCCGGGGCGATTTTCGTTCAACATCAAGGGCGGACGCTGCGAAGCGTGCGAAGGCGACGGCATCATTCGAATCGAGATGCACTTTCTGCCCGACGTTTACGTCACCTGCGAGGTCTGCGCCGGCAAGCGCTACAATCGCGACACGCTGGAAATTCAATACAAAGGCAAGAATATCGCCGAGGTTCTCAACATGACCGTGCTCGACGCGGTCGAATTCCTCGGCTCAGTTCCGCCGATTCGCCAGAAGCTCGAAACGCTGCGCGACGTTGGCCTCGATTACATCCATCTCGGCCAGTCCGCGACGACCCTGTCGGGGGGCGAGGCGCAGCGCATCAAGCTTGCCAAGGAACTCGCGCGGCGCGCGACCGGCCGCACATTTTATATCCTCGATGAGCCAACGACCGGGCTGCATTTCGACGACATCAAAAAGTTGCTCGGTGTGCTCGGCCGCCTCGCCGATGCGGGCAACACCATCGTCGTGATCGAGCACAACCTCGACGTTATCAAGACCGCCGACTACCTGATCGATCTCGGGCCCGAGGGCGGCGATCGCGGCGGCAATGTAGTCGCAAAGGGCACGCCCGAGGAAGTCGCCGGCGTGAAGGCGTCATACACCGCCGGCTTTCTGCGCCAGGCGCTCAACCATCGCGCCGCCGCATAGTCCGCGCATTCACGATTCCGTCCCGGCCGCACCGTCGTAGATGATCCGTCCGTCCGTGACGCGCGCAAACGGCGCGAGCACGTGCAGCGACAATTTCCCGGCCGGCATGATGTGCTCGACCGTCCAGTCGCGAATCACAAGATTGTCCGAGATGATTCGCCGATGGCATCTCCACCATAATCCTTCGGAACACATGTACGCGGTTCGCGCGGCCGCGGCGGCCTGCGTCAGTTCGCGCATGCCATCTTCGAAATCCGCGCTCTCCGTATAGTCCGCGTACGATCGGAACGCGGGATGCTCCCACGCGGTATGCGGCGAGTCGCCGCGCTTCGAATGACGCCGGCCGCCGAGCCGTTTGATCCATCGATACTCGATTCCCGCGCGCTCGAGCGACGTGGAAAGTTCCGCCTGGTTGAACTGCGGCCAGCGTTTTGAGCTCGGGAACGATCGCACGTCGGCGACGATCGCGATGCGATGCTCGCCGAGCAATTCAAGCAAACGCTCGATCGGATGCGTCGAGTGTCCGATCGTGAAGATCAGCGCCTTCGGATCCTGCTCAATTGCGGCCCTATTGCGCGCTGGCGGCGTCGGCGGCTTTCTCCATCTGCGCGGTCTTGATCTTTGCTTCGCCCTGGTTCGCGGCCGCGACGACGATCATCGAATCGGGGTGCAGATATTTTTTTGCAACCGCCAGCACTTCATCCTTGGTGACCGATCCGATCAGCTTCGGATACTGCTCCGCGTAGTCGAGCCCCAGGCCGTAGAACTCGACCTGCACCATGAAGGACGCGATCGCGCTCTGCCGCTCGAGCCCCAGCGGGAAGCTGCCGATCAGAAACTTTTTCGCGCCATTCAGTTCGGCGTCGCTGACCGGTTTTTCCTGGATCTCGCGAAGCTGCTGCAGAATCAAATCGATTGCCTGGTTCGAACTCTGGTTCTTGGTTTGAAGGCTGATGGTGAACGCGCCCTGGAACTTGCCCGGCTCGAAGCTGCTGGCGACCGAGTAGGCGAGTCCGTGCTCGCTGCGAACGACCTTCACCAGGCGCGAGGAAAATCCGCCACCGCCCAGTATGTAGTTCATCACTTTCAGCCGGTAAAAATCGGGATTGGAACGCGCTACGCCGGCTGAACCCATTATGATGTTGGCTTGCGCGACGTTTCGATCGATCAGTTTCACATGAAGACCCGGCGCGACCGTGATCGGCGGCGGTTGCGCTTGAGGCGCGACGGCGCCGGAAAGGCCGGCCAGCTCTTTTTCAAGTGATGCTTTAACTTCGTCGGCGGTCACATCGCCGGCCACCGCGATGATCGCGCTGCCGAGCTTGTAATTGTCGCGGTAGAAGCCGCGCACGTCGTCGGCGCTGAGTTTGCCGACCGATTCGGACGAGCCTTCGCCCGGATGGCCGTACGGCGAGTCGCCGAACAAGTCCTTCGTGAATTCCACGTCCGCGGTGTAGCCCGGTTGTTCTTCCGCCGCTTTGATTTCGGCGACCTGCTCGGCGCGTTTGCGTTCGATGTCGGCCTGCCGAAGTCCGGGCTCCGTCAGGATTCCCGCCAGCAGTTTGAGCGTGTCGCCCTGGTACTTCATCAGCGTCGTCATCGCGGCGGTCGAATAGTCGCGGCCGGCCGACACCCCGACCGAACTGCCCATGAAATCGACTTTCTGATCGAACTCCGGCGCGGTGAGTTCCTTGGTGCCCTGCGAAAGGCATCGCGCCGTCAGCTCGGCCAACCCTTCCTTGCCCTTGGGATCGCGCCGCGTGCCCGCGTCAAACTCGATCATCATCGTGACCATCGGCAGCCGATGCTCTTCCGAGACGAGCAGGACCGCGCCGTTGCTGAGCGTCATCCGCTTGATCTCGAGTGCATGCGACGGCGAGGCCGCGAAGACCAACGCCGCGATTGCCGTGACGCCAACGAAAGCAAACATTCTCATCCGATCCGCCGCGCCGCTCATCGCATCACCTCGGCGCTCTCGCCCACGTCGGGAGCATGGCGCAACTCTCCGCCGCTCAGTCCGCCGCCTCCATGCGGCAGAACGCCGGTCGGCACCAGCACGCCTTCAGTCATGTTCGCCGCGACCAGATAAGTTTTCGCGACCCGCTGCACGTCAGCCGCGGTCACCTTGTCGATTCCGTCCAGGTACTTGTCAACGAGATGGTAGTCGCCGAGCAGTTCGTACGCGCCGAGCAGTTCGGCCTCGCGCATGATCGAGTCCTGCCCGAAAACGAATTCTGCCTGCTCGAGATTCTTGGCCTTCTGCAATTCCTCTGCGCCGACCGGAGCATCGCGCAGCGCGGCGAGCTCCTTTTCGACCTCGGCCTGAGTGTTAGCCGCAGTCACGCCCGGCCGCATCTGCGCCGACACGATGAACAATCCCGGATCGAACGAGGTCATCTCGTAGCCGGCGCCGATATCGACCACCATCTGCTTTTCGACGACCAGCTTCTTGTAGAGCCGCGAGCTCTGCCCGTCGCTCAGAATTTCAGAAGCCACTTCGAGCGCGTAACTGTCGGGGCTGGAAATATTCGGCACGTGATACGCCTGTTCGAACGCCGGAAGATTGGCCGCGTGCCGCAGTTCGACGCGCCGGGTCCCTGCTTGCGGCGGTTCGAGTTCCGTCACCGGCGGCGGCTTGGGCCCGTTCTTGATTCCCGCGAACGCCTCGCTGATTTGCTTGAGCACCTGGTCGGCGTTGAAGTCGCCGACGGCCACGATCAGCGCGTTCTGCGGCGAGTAATAAGTTTTGTGATAAGCCATCGCGTCCGCCAGCGTCAGCCCGTCAACGTCGTGGAACCATCCGATCACCGGCCAGTGGTACGGATGCGCCACGTACGCTTGCGCGCGGACCATCTCGTCGAGCGCGTCCTCCGGATTGTCGTCGGTGCGCAGCCGCCGCTCCTCGAGCACGACGTGCTTCTCTTTGTCGAACTCTTTGGGCTCGAAGTTGGCCATCCGATCGGCTTCGAGCGTGATCGGCACGTCCAGGTGATCCTTGTTGATCTTCTCGAAATAGTCGGTGAAGTCCGTTTCCGTGAACGCGTTATCCATCCCGCCGTTTTGCTGGATGATCTGCGAGAACTCTTCGGGACCCAGCTTCTTGGTGCCCTTGAACATCAGATGCTCGCACAGATGCGACAGTCCCGTCTTGCCCATCTGCTCGTTGCGCGAGCCGACGCGGTAGAAGACGCTCAACAGCGCCAGCGGCGCCTTGTGATTCTCCAGCACCAGCACTCTGAGCCCGTTGGGAAGAGTCTGGGCCTTGACCGCGTCCGCGATTCCCGCGCGCGCCGGCGCCGCGGCGGCCAGGCATAGAAGGGTACCGAGCGCCGCCATCGGAAGGAGGCGGCGATGATTGCCAAAGATCGTGATGCGCATAGCTTGCGATCATCTAAGTCCGCCGCCCGCAAGCAAGTCAAGGAATTAAACTCAAGACCACCGCCTTGCGCAGCGCGCCGGCGATCAAGCTAAATTGGGCAATTATATACTTGACTCACCATGCGATTTGCGCTATATTTTGATCATGAACGCGAACATTCCAAAAACCCTGAACGAGGCGATCCGCCACTTCGCCGATCCGGACAATTGCCTGAAGACCACGATTGCTTTGCGCTGGCCGAACGGCGTCACTTGCCCAACGTGCGGAAGCAAAGAAGTCACGCTCCTCTCCACGCGCCACGTGTGGAAGTGCAAGAGCAAACATCCCAAGCAGCAATTCAGCGCCAAAGTGGGATCGGTTTTCGAGGACTCGCCTATCGGCTTGGACAAGTGGTTTACCGCGATCTGGCTGATGGCCAATTGCAAGAACGGAGTTAGCTCCTGCGAGATCGCGCGCGATCTGGGTGTCACACAAAAGACCGCTTGGTTCATGCTGCATCGCATCCGTTTGGCGATGAACACTGGCAGCTTTGAAAAGCTGACCGGAGAAGTGGAAGCAGACGAAACTTTTATCGGTGGCCTCGCCCGAAATATGCACAAGAACAAAAAGGTCAAGATCACGGGCACGGGCGGGGCCGGTAAAGCGGTCGTGATGGGATTGGTGGATCGCAAGAGCAAGCAGGTTCGCGTAGTGCACGTGCCCAATGTTCAGCGCGATACCTTGCAGACTCAGGTGAGAAAATACGTTCAGGGCGGTTCCTACGTTTTCACCGATGCTTGGCTTGGATACCACGGTTTGGATCGCGAGTACGTACACAACGTAATCGATCACGCGGAAGCCTACGTTCAGGGCAACGTGCACACGAACACGATTGAAAACTTCTGGTCGCTGTTGAAGCGCGGATTGAAGGGAACTTACGTCAGCGTCGAGCCGTTCCATCTGTTCCGCTATCTGGATGAGCAGGCGTTCCGATACAACAATCGTAAGACCGATGACGGTAGCCGTTTCGTCGAAACGCTTGCGGGCGTTACTGGAAAGCGTCTGACCTATCAGCACTTGACCGGCAAGGACGAATCGGCCAGCGCGCTTAGTTGAGCGTCGGCAAGAACGCGGGAAAAAACAAAAGCGCGAGCAGCTTCCAACGGCATGCGGAACATAGGTAATCTGGAAACGTGACAAAAGCCGACCCGTCCAGTTCCCTCTCGCCTTTCCAGCGATTCGAGAAGCTGGGAAAGGCGCTGTTCGCGGTTCCGAAAGCGGAAGTGGACGCGAAGGCCGCTGAGCATCGGCGCAAGCGCAGAAAGCGCAAAGCATCGAAGAAGATCGCTTAGCGCGCATCGGCAGTCGCTCCGGCGAGAACTCTCAGCCAATCTTTCTCGGAAGCTGTCAGGCCACTCCGATCACGTTTTGCGAGAACGACGAACAACGCCGACAGGCCGTCCCAGTGTTGCGGTTCTCCGTACTTTCCCTTGATCGGTTTTCGCTGAGGGCGCTTGGCCCATTCGTGCATCGAAGCGGCGCTTTTCCGCACGTTACATCTGCAGCACGCCGTCGCGAGGTTCGGTTCTTCGCTCGATCCGCCAGTGGAGTGCGCTTCGATGTGATCAATCACCGCGCCCAGTTCGTCGAGCAGCGGCGCGCCGTCGCGTGTCCAATGGGTGTGATAATACGAAAGCGGTTCAACCCTGCCCGCGTTTCTCACCTTGCTTTCTATGAGTCGCATGACCGGCGCGAAGATCACGGGCCGGTTGCACCAGCGGCAGACCCATTTGTCGCGCCGAAAAACGCGCAACTGCAATTCTTTCGATAGCGGTGGTCGTGGTTTGGTCACAGCTTATTCGGCATCCCCTTGGCAGCGACGATGGCCGCCAAGTGCGCATCGATCTCTGCGGCGTTCCAAAATTCGGGCTTATGCCACATGGCTACACCCTTACCAGGTGCTGGCGGAGTCAGAAGCCGCTTAAGCAATTCAGGCACTTTTGGCGATGCCTCAGTCAGACTATCGCGCCAATATTTGTTCGTCAGGTTTGCGAGCAGGTCGGCGGCTTGAAGCGGAGAAAAATGCTCATCGTCGGCAAAGGTGATTGCCAAAATCATTTCTCTGACTTCTGGATTTGCCTTTCGTAGTCGCGAAATTAGTTTGTAGCACGTGATCGAATAGTCCTCGGATTCATCGAACGTGAGCATGATGCGCGGTTGGTGGTTGTGCACTTGTGCGCACGCCTCGCGCATCTCGCGCAAGATGCGATGAATTGCGAACAGCGCGGGGTCTACGTCTGGACGGCCCGCCAATTTCAGTTTCTGTTTGAAGTATTTTCCGTCCACACCCACGGCGAATCCGAACAGTTCAGACTCGCGAATTATATCGACGAACTTCGTCAGAAGTTTGTCCGCTTCCGTTTTGTCTAGGCCAAGTGTTTTGCTTTGAGAAGGAAATTTCGTTGTGTGGAGACTTGAAAGATGGGAGTCCTTAAGTAGCCGCGCCCAACGTCCATTGAACTTTGCTAACTGCGCATCCTCGCCCATGTATCCGCACAGGCAGATGAAGCCTGTTCCATCATGGAACTTGCCGCTTTCATCTAGATAGACGTATAGGGCCACTTTCAGCGGTCGCCTCGGAATCGCAAAACAGGAGTGATTGAAGAGCCCATGAAGCGCCCGCATTGCCTCAGCTTGTAGAGAGGGCATCTACCGGCCCTCCCGTTCTGGCCCTGACCATACCCGCTTAACGGCGGGTGAGTCAAGTATATAATTGCCCTAAATTGCATCGGTAGAGCGCTCTTTGTAACAATGATTATGTTGTAAGACGATGCCTGAAATTGCCGAAAAAGCGCAGGACCTGTTCGAAATCAAGGGCGTGCTGACGAAGTTCATGCGGATGTTGTTTCCGCTTGAGTTCCGCATCGACTCGCTTGCCAACAGCGGCCCGATGCTGCCGTTTCACTATCCGCTCCTGCCGGGCGAAATGATCTATCTGCCCGAGCGGCTGGAACCGTTCGGCACTCGCGGCGACGCCTACATCTACTATTTCGTTACCACCGCCCATCTGGCGGCGCGTCATGACTTCGGCACCTTCAAGCTGAAGCTCGCGGACATCGCAGGCTTCGAAGAGCGCGGCGAGACCGGCGTCGAGGCGATCGACAGCTTCGTCGCGTCGTTCGACGACCCGGGCCTGGCTGGCGCTCTGATGCGGCTGGCGGAGTCGGCGCGAATCGACGCCGAACTGGCGCGCCGTTATCGCGGACTTGCACCGCGCATCGCGGGCCTCAATCGCTCGCTGCTGGCTCGGCTTCATCCCGAGTCTTTGAGTACGATGCTGGTGCGCGCGGCGCTCGATCTCGAGGCGACCGGCGAAGGGCTGGATTCCCCGCTGGTGCGGATGGCCGCGCGACAGTTCGCTCCCGTTCGCGAGCGCGGCGCCGACGTCATGACCAGCGTCCGCCAGGTCATCTCGCTCTACAATTGGCTCCAGGAGCTGATTCGGGATGCGCGCGAACGCGGCGAAGGCGATCCGCTAAGCGAAGAAGAAGCCGAGATGATGCGCAACGACCTGATCAAGGGAATCAAGGGGTCGGAAACGCAGACCGCCGGCGAAGGCGATGAAGGCGAAGATGGCGACGGCGGCGGCGAGCCCGATCAGAACGTTCAGATGGACGTCTCGGGCAAGCAATCCAAGGGCGGCAAGGGCAGGGCGCTCTCGCCTGAGGAATTGCGCAAGCTCATCGAGCAGGGCGCCGAGCTCAAACCGTCGCAAGGCAACGGCAGCGCCGACGGCGACGGCATGTACCTGACGCAACTGACGGGCAAGCAGCTCAGCGAGCTCGAGCAGATGCGCGAGCAGCTCGGCGAGGTCGGTTCCGTCACCGGTCAGGGACGCTTGATGATCGGCCGCGGCCGCCAGGATTCCTACTACGCCTACGACGAATGGGACTACGTGCTGAACGATTACCGCCGCAACTGGTGCCGGCTGCGCGAAATTCCGCTGGCCGGCGACGAGGGCGATTTTTTCGAGAACACGCTCGTTCGCTACGCCGAGATGCTGCCCGGCGTCCGGCGCAACTTCCAGCGCATCCGCCCGGCATCGTACCGGATGGTCCGCGGACTCGAGGACGGCGAAGAAATCGACATCGATCGCACCATCGAGGCTCGCGTGGCGCGTCTGATGGGCGAGACGCCCGACGGCCGCTTCTACAAGGCGCGCAAGAAAGAGGCGCGCGACGTCGCCACCCTGTTCCTGCTCGACATGTCGGCTTCGACCGACGAGCCGGTCCATCGCGAGCCGCGCAAGCATACCGACGATGACGACACCGACGACTGGATGAAGGCGTGGCAGCGCCGCCCGCAGACCGCCAATCGTCCCCGCCGCATCATCGACGTAAACAAGGAAGCGCTCGTCATCATGGCGCAGGCGCTCGAGGAAATCGGCGACTCGTACGCGATCATGGGCTTCTCCGGACACGGCCGCGACAACGTCGAGTTTTACGTGATCAAGGAATTCGATCAGGAACTCACCGACGAGGTGAAGGCCCGCGTCGGCGCCGTCGAACCCAAGCGCTCAACCCGGATGGGCGCTGCGATTCGCCACGTGCGCGAGAAATTCAAGGACGTGTCCTCGCGCGCCAAGCACATGATCCTGCTCAGCGACGGTTTCCCGCAGGATTTCGACTACGGCCACGATCGCCGCTCGAACGCCTACGGCATTCAGGACACGATGGTCGCGTTGAAGGAACTCGAGTTGGCCGGCGTGCTGCCGTTCTGCATCACGGTCGACAAAACCGGCCACGACTACTTGCGCCAGATGTGCCAATCGTCGCGCTACCTGGTGATCGAGGACATCGCATCGCTGCCGCGCCAGTTGCCCAAGATTTACGAGCAAGTCATCCGCTGGTAGCCGCGATCCGCAAATCGCGCCCCGTCATCTCGGCCGGCGCTTTCACTTCAAGCATCGCGAGCAGCGTCGGCGCCACGTCCGAGAGCGTCCCCCCGTCCTTGAGCCGCCCTTTGAATTTCGGATCGTAAAGAATCAGCGGCACCGGATTCGTGGTATGCGCGGTATGCGCCTGTCCGGTCGCGGGATCGGCCATGAATTCCGCGTTGCCGTGATCCGCTGTGATCAGCGCGACGCCCCCGCGCTTTGCGAGCGCCTCGATCACGACGCCCAACGCCGCGTCCGCCACCTCGACCGCCATCACCGTCGCCTCGAACTTGCCGGTATGGCCGACCATGTCGGGATTGGCGAAGTTCATCACGATCACGTCGAACTTGCCGCCTTCGATTCCCTCGCCGGCCCGGGTTGCGATTGCCGCCGCCCTCATCGCCGGCTCGAGGTCGTAGGTCGCGACCTTCGATGACGGAATCAGCGCGCGCTCTTCGAGCGGGAACGCCTGCTCGACCCCGCCGTTGAGGAAATAGGTGACGTGCGCATATTTCTCGGTCTCCGCGACGCGCAAATTCCTGAGCCCCGCGTGCGCCAGCACCTCGGCGAGCGTGTTGCGCACGTCTTCGGGCGCAAACGCCAACGCGAGTGCGAACGAACGGTCGTACTCGGTCATGCACACGTAGCCGACTTTTGGGGTGCGCGAACGCCGAAAGCCGGAAAATCCGTCCAGCGCGACCGCGGCCGTCAGTTCGCGCGCCCGGTCCGCGCGGAAGTTGAAGCAGATGACCTGGTCGCCGTCCGCCATCGGCGCTCGCTCCCCGATCACGTGCGGCTCGACGAACTCATCGCTCTTGCCGGCGGCGTACGAGTTCTCCACTGCCTCGCGCGCGCTCGACGCGGCCAAGCCATCCCCTTCAACGATTGCGCGCCACGCTCGCTCGATTCGCTCCCATCGCTTGTCGCGATCCATCGCGTAGTAGCGTCCCGTGACCGTCGCGATTCGCCCGCGCCCAAGCTGCTTCAGCTTCGCTTCGAGCTGGTCGATAAACTCAAGCGCCGAGCGCGGCGGTTTGTCGCGCCCGTCGAGCACGGCGTGAACCGCAATTCTGCCCGCGCCATTCGCAGCAGCGACGTCGAGCAGCGCCATCAAATGATCGATATGACTGTGCACGCTTCCGTCGGAAAGCAGTCCCCAGATGTGCAGCGTGGCGCCGTTTGCGACGACTTGTTTTATCGCATCGGCCAGCGCCGGATTGCGGGCGAAATCCCCGCTCTCGATCGCTTTCGTGATTCGCATCAAATCCTGGTAGATCACGCGGCCCGCGCCGATGGTGAGATGCCCGACTTCGGAATTGCCCATCACGCCCGGCGGCAGGCCTACCGCCTCGCCCGACGCGTCGAGTTCGGTATGCGCCTGCGTCGCGTAGAGTCGGTTCATCACGGGAGTCTTCGCCGCGGCGATCGCATTTGACGCGACGCTCTTGCTGACTCCCCATCCGTCGAAAATCACCAGCGCTGCAACCGGCGGCCGCGTGGCGATCACGATTTCCCGCCCGCCGTACCGCGTTTGAAAACCGCGGCGCCGGGATACTTCGCCTTTGCGCCCAGCTCCTCGGCAATTCTCAACAGCCGGTTGTATTTCGCGGTGCGCTCGCCCCGGCTCATCGATCCGGTTTTGATTTGTCCCGTGCCGGCGGCGACCACCAGGTCCGCGATCGTCGTATCTTCGGTCTCGCCCGAGCGATGCGAAATCACACTGGTGTATCCCGCCGTGCGCGCCATCTCGATCGTGGCGAGCGTCTCGGTCAGCGTGCCTATCTGGTTGAGCTTGATCAGAATCGAATTCGCGACGTGCTCGTCGATTCCGCGTTTTAGAAATTTCGGATTGGTGACGAATATGTCATCGCCGACCAGTTGCGTCTTCGCCCCGAGCTCGCGCGTCAGGATTTTCCATCCCGCCCAATCGTCTTCGGCCAGCCCGTCCTCGATCGAGACGATCGGATACTTCTTCAGCCACGCCGCGTAGAACTCGACCATCTGCTCCGCGCTGCGCGCGCTTTTGTCCGAGCGCGCGAACACGTACTTGCCATCTTCGTAAAATTCGCTCGACGCCGGATCGAGCGCGAGTGACACGTCGATGCCGGGGCGGTAGCCGGCCTTCGCGATCGCTTCGAGGATCACCTCGATCGGCTCCTCGTTGCTTTTGAGATTCGGCGCGAATCCGCCCTCATCGCCGACGTTGGTCGAATGGCCGCGTTTCTTGAGCACGGCGGCCAGCGCATGAAAGACTTCCGCGCCCATCCGGATTGCCTCGGCGAAATTTCCCGCGCCCGCCGGCACGATCATGAACTCCTGCATATCGACGTTCGAGTCCGCATGACGCCCGCCGTTGACCACGTTCATCTGCGGCACCGGCATCACGCGCGCGTCAGGATTGAGATGCCGATACAGCGGCATTCCGTTGGCTGCGGCAGATGCGTACGCGGCCGCGAGCGATACGCCGAGCATCGCGTTGGCGCCCAGCTTCGATTTGTTCGCGGTGCCGTCCAGTTCGATCAGCGCCCGGTCAAGCGCGCTCTGATTGGCCGCGTCGGCGCCCTTGAGCCTGGCCGCGATCGTCTGGTTAACGTTGGCGACCGCTTTCAGCACGCCCTTGCCGCCGTAGCGTTTGGCGTCGCCGTCGCGAAGCTCGAGCGCTTCGTGGACGCCGGTCGATGCGCCCGACGGTACCGCGGCGCGGCCGAGCGCGCCGCCGCGAAGCCGCACGTCAACTTCGATTGTAGGGTTTCCGCGCGAGTCGAGAATCTCGCGCGCCTTGATCTCTGCGATTTCCGTGGATGCCGCCATCGACTCAAACCTCACCGCATTTGCGGAAGTCCCGCATTCTAGAGCAGGCCGGGCCAGCTTGTCACGCGCGGCTCCGGGAGAGACAACCCTGCCAATGCCGAGAATCGCCGGACAGTTAAACGGCGCCGCTGTCGCGCAGCGCGCCGATCTCTTCCCACGTGTAGCCGAGTTCGAGCAGCACTTCCTCGGTATGCTGCCCGAGTTCGGGCGCAGGCTCGGCCGCGGTCGCAACTTCACCGTTGATCGTCACCGGCGCGCCTGACACGAGCACTTTGCCCGCCACCGGATGGTCGAGTTCGAGCAGGTATCCGTTGACGCGCGCCTGCTCGCTTTTCAGCATCGCGCGGTAATCGACGACCTCGGTCGCCAGGATATCGGCGTCGATAAGTTCCTTGAGCCACTCCCTGGTCGTTCTCGTCGGAAAGATCTCGTCGAGCACTTTCTGAATCTTGTCGCCATGAAAATTACGAATCACGTTGTCCGAGTACTCGGGATCTTTCTCCAGGTGCTGAATTCCGACGATCCTGCAGAACGACGGCCAGCGCTGCTCATCCACGCCCGCAATGCAGATGTGCCCGTCGCTGGTGGGGAACGCGCCCCAAATCCCGCGCAGAAACTGATGCCCGCGGCCGGCGCGCTCTGGCTCGACGCCGGTTAGCGACGTGTAATTGATCTCCATCCCCTGCATCGCGATCATCGTGCCGTAGATCGACGCGTCGACCTTTTGCCCCGTGCCGCTGCGCTCGCGCGCGAACAGCGCCGCCAGAACTCCGCTCGCCAGGCTCAGTGCTCCCGAATGATCCGCGACGAAAATCCCCGCCGCCAGCGGCGGGTCGGCCGGCATCCCCGTCTTCGCCATCAGGCCGCTGGCCGCCTGCGCCAGCGTGTCGCGGCTCGGCCGCGTCACCCACGGCCCCTTCGGCCCCCATGAACTGCCTTGCGCGTATACGATCCGCGGATTTATCTTGCGCACTTCGTCGTAGCCGAGTCCGAGCCTGTCCAGCACGCCGGGCCGATAGTTGGTGACGAGCACGTCGTACGATTTCAGCATCCGGCGGATCATCTCGATCGCGCCGGGTTTTTTCAGGTCGGCGGTGATGCTCCGTTTGCCGCGATTCATCGCGATAAAGTAATGCGACAGCAGCGCGTTCTTGACCTCCAGTCCGCCAATCAGCGCGGCCAGCATCCAGCGGCTCAGATCTCCGGTCTCCTTGTTCTCGACCTTGACTACGTGGGCGCCCATGTCGGCCAAAATCAGCGACGCAAATGGCCCCTGGATTTCCTGCGCGATCTCGACGACCTTGATTCCCTCAAGCGGCTTGCTCATCGTGGCTTTCCCCGAAATGGTCGTTCAGGAACTCGGACGCGCGGGCATTATCCCGCGGTTCGCCGCGCAATCTCAAGTCTCGATTCATTCCCGCACTGCCATTGGCCTGAATGCGCGCCGCTTGTACGCTCATCGCCGATGGAACCGAGCATCTATCAATATCCCGACGTCTTCCGCCGCGCGCATTTGGAAAGTCCCGGCGAAATTCCGGCCGAAGTGGTTTTCCTGGAACAGCTATGGAAGCGCCATCGCAAGCGTCCGACGCATCGCATCCTTGACATCGCGTGCGGCGACTCACCCCACGGGCGTCTGTTGGCGGGCAACGGCAGCGGATTCGAGGTCGTCGGAATCGATCGTTCACCGGCGATGATCGCGGCGGGGCGGCGCAAAGCGAAGGCAATTGCGAATCTTCGCTTTTACCGCCGGCCGATCGAAAAGTTCACTCTTCCCGAGCGCCGCTTCGACGCCGCAATCTTCATGTCCGAAACATTTCCGGTAATCGTCGAGAACGTGGATCTGCTCTCGCATCTCAGATCTGTCGGCCGCGCGCTCAAGCGCGGCGGCTTGTACTGCATCGACATCGATCGCCAGGACCCGATTCCGCGTGCGCCGCGGCGGACGATGTGGCGCGAACGCACCGCGCGCGCCGCCGGGGTTACACTCGACATCCGCGAGTTCCACCGCCCCGTCGCGTGGCACTCGCCGCTGCATTCGATCTACGAACTCGAATGCACCATCAACTTTCCCGCGGGCGCGGTGACCACTCGCGATTTGATTCCGGTGCGCTACACGCTCCCATCCACGCTGGAACTCGCGGCGCTGGCGTCGGGGATGTTCAAAATGGCCGCCGCCTACTGCGACCTGTCATTCACCAAGCCGCTGGACAAATGCCGCTACCGCTGGACGGGCGTGCTGCGCCGCGTGTGAGCTTCAGGAGCCGCCCAGATGATCGATCAAATCAAGCATCTCGGCATGCCAACCGCCGTCGAAGCGGATAACCTGAATCGATCCTAACTCGACGACCGGCTCCTGACTCGTCAGCTTTTGCACGATCGCGCGAATCACTCCACGATGCGCAATCAGCAGCGCGTCGTCAGCGTCCGAATCGCCGCGCGGCGTCCATAGAGCCAGCATGCGTTCCAGGCCGCGCTCGACGCGATTGGCAAAGCCGGCCCGGCTCTCGCCCGCGGGATAGGTGTAGCTCGGCGCGAGCCGGTCGTCGTTCCATCGCGCGAACTCGTCGGGATAACGCTCGCGTATCTCATCGGCGGTGAGTCCTTCGAACAATCCGAAGTGAACTTCGGCGAACTCATCGATCGTGATCAGCGGCGCCGGGTCGCCGGCTATGATTCGCGCGCCTTCGGAGGCGCGAACGAGTGGGCTGGAAAAAATGCACGCGAAATTTCCGCCGCCCTCGCGATGCGCCCGGAGCGCCCGGCCCGCCAGGCGCATCTGGGCGCGCCCGAGTTCCGACAGCGCCACGTCGGTGCGGCCATGATACCTGATGCTGGACTCGCCTTCGGTCTCGCCGTGGCGAACCAGGACCAATCGCGAGCCGCGACTTTGGCGTTTGATCATTTAACTGCGATGGCGCCCGGCGGAAATCATTCGCCGTCGGACAGCGGATTCATCACCAGGCCGGTCAGCAGCTTGGGGTGGAAGTAAGTCGATTTCTCAGGCATCGTCGCCCCCGCGTCGCTCACCCGCTCGACATCCTGGATCGACGGCGGATTCATCAGGAACGCACCGTCGGCATGTCCCTGCGCGACTGCGCCGAGCGCGCCGCCGATTTCGATCGTGTATTCGATGTTTCCGCCTTTCCGAATCTCGTCGGCGCCGAGGCCGAATATTCGATCGAACACCAGCGCGTGCAGAACCGACACGTCCAGGCGCCGAACCTCGGCCGCCGCGCCGGGCATCGCGGCCTTCATCGCGCTGCGGCTGCGCAGCCGCAGGATCAGGTAGTTGGAACTTCCCTTCAGCGTCACGCCGATTGCGCCGGCGCCCGAATCGTTCAGGCGCGCGCGAAATGTGTCGCGATGCGCGATTTCCTCGACGTTGAACACTTCGCTCGCGCGCCGCGTGAACGACGCGATCGCGCCGGCGGGCAGCGATTTCACCACCCGATGCGTCGGCAGAATCACCAGCCCCGGATCGCCGCATGCCACCAGCGTCATCATCGTATAGTCATACGGCTCGGGCTCGCTCGAGGCGTTCTCGTGGCGCCGCGCGCGGCGATAGTTCAGCGCGGTTTCGTAGCGATGGTGTCCGTCGGCGATCAACAAGCGTGGCGATTCGAGTTCGCGCTGAACGAGCGCGATTTCACCGGCTGCCTCGATCGGCCGCAGCTCGTTGCGGATTCCCAGGTCATCGACGAGATCGATCAGCGGCTCGCGCGAGGCCACCTGCTCGCGCAATCGGTCAAGCTCGGGATGCGCGCCCGAGTACAGCGCGAAGATCGAGCTGGTGTTGACCTGGAGCGCCGTCAGCAGCCGCAGACGGTCCTCCTTCGCGGCTGGGAATGTTCGCTCGTGGGGCACGATGCGCCCGCGATCGAATTCCTCGAGCCGGACTCGCGCGATAAATCCGGTGCGATGAAGCAGCCGGCCCTCGACCTGGAAAGTCTGCGTGTATTGATAAATCGCCGGCCGCGCCGACCGCTCGACGACGCCCGCCGCCAGCCACTCCGCCAGCGTTTTTTCCGCCGCGCCGTAGCGATCCGCTTCGCGGCCAAGTTCGAGCCGCACGACGTTGTACGGACTGCGTTCGTAGAGTTGCTTCTGGCGCGCCGCGCCGATCAAATCGTACGGCGGCGCCACGACCTGCGCCGGGTCGCCGGCAATTTGACGATTATACATCAGCGCGCGAAATGGCTCGATCCGTTTGCTGAGCGCGCTCATTTCAGTGCGTCTCCCGCCAACACGGCCGCGATCTGATCTTCTGAAATCGCTCCCATTCTCACCATTTTACATTCGCTTCCCTTGACTGCGACGACCGTGCTGGGGGCCGAGGCCGCCAGTTTTCCACCTTCAAGGTAAACTTTAACTTTTTCGCCCAGCCCCGCGCGCGCTTGGTCGAGCGTGCTGGCCGGCGCCTTCCCGCTCAGGTTCGCGCTGGTCGCCGTGATCGGCCGCCCGATTGCCGCGCTGAGTGCGCGTGCCACCGGATTTGGCGATACGCGCACGCTGACGCCGTCGGGTCCGGTCAGCTCCGGCGCCAGGCCGTCGCGAGCCGGCAAAACGATCGTCAGCGGTCCCGGCCAGAACGCGCCGGCGAGCCGCCGTGCATCGATCGGTATTTCGCGCGCTACCGAAAATGCCATCGCAGTGTCCGCCGCGATCAATCCGACCGGACGTCCCGGCTCGCGCCCCTTCACTCGAAACAGGCGGCGCAGCGCGGTGGATGAAAACGCGTCGGCGCCGAGCGCATAGAACGTCTCGGTCGGATAGACGACCAGCTCGCCGGCTTCCAACGCCGCTATTCCATCCGCCAGCCCAAACATCGCCGCGCGGGTGCGCCGCTTTTTTGGTTTGATTGGCGATGAGCGCGACAAGTGACGATCAGACTCCTGCGACAGCGATTATACGGAACTGGCGCCGCCGCTCGAAGCGCGCACCAGTGCGCGCCGGGCAATGTCGCGCCGGAAATGACGTCCCTCAAACTCGATCATTTCCGCCGCCTGGTACGCCGCATCGACGGCCGTCGCCAGCTCCGGCGCCATCGCGGTCACCGTCAACACGCGGCCGCCGTCCGTCACCAACTGTCCATCGCGCATCGCGGTGCCGGCATGGAAAACCTTCACTCGAATCCTGCCCATCGCCCATTTGATCTTGATGTCCGACGGGAGTTTGCCTTCGAGCCGATCCAGCCCGCTGATCGCAATTCCCTTTTTGTAGTCGCCGGGGTATCCGCCCGACGCGAGCACGATCGCGACCGAGCTGCGGGGCGAGAGCCTGATCGCCGCATTGGCGACTTTCCCCTCGGCCGCAGCGAGCAGGTGCTGCGCCAGGTCGCTGTCCAGCCGCATCATCAGCGCTTCGCATTCCGGATCGCCGAAGCGGACGTTGAACTCGAGCACGTTGATTCTTTCGCCGTCGATCATCAATCCCACGAACAGCAGCCCGCGAAACGGA
Organism: Candidatus Binatus sp.; assembly: GCF_036567905.1. Lineage (NCBI taxonomy): Bacteria > Candidatus Binatota > Binatia (SeqCode) > Binatales (SeqCode) > Binataceae (SeqCode) > Binatus (SeqCode) > Binatus sp. (SeqCode). Next base: position 10,686 of record NZ_DATCTO010000063.1, on the reverse strand, counting down.
TTCCCGCGCGCGTTCATCGCCGCCAGCGTCGGCGCGACCACCTCGCGCATCACGCGCGCTTCGAGCTCGGGCGCGAATTGCGGCACCGGCGAATACGCGCCCATCCCGCCGGTGTTGGGGCCTCGATCGCCGTCGAAGACGGCCTTGTGATCCTGAAACGTGCCGAGCGGAATCGCGTTTTCGCCGTCGCACAGCGCGAAAAATGAAACTTCCTCGCCGCTCAGAAATTCCTCGACGATTACCCGATTGCCCGCCCCTCCGAAGCGCCGCCGCTCCATTGCATCCGCGATCGCATCCAGCGCCGTCTTCGCGTCGTGGCAGATGACCACGCCCTTTCCAAGCGCGAGCCCGTCCGCCTTGACGACCATCGATCCCGTGCGCGCCTTCACGTAACGCCGCGCGGATTGCGCGTCGTCGAATGCGGCGAAGCCGGCGGTGGGCACGCCCGCCTCGCGCATGATCGTTTTCGCGAACGACTTGCTGGTTTCAAGCTGCGCCGCGGCCGCGGTCGGCCCGAATATTTTAAGTCCCTCGCGCGTGAACCGATCGACGATGCCGGCGGCGAGCGGATCTTCCGGACCGACCACGGTCAGATCGATCGCCTTTGACTTCGCGAATTCCACCAGCGCGGCAACGTCGGTCGGCGCGATCGGCACCGCTTGCGCGATCTGATCGATCCCCGGATTTCCGCTCGCGCAAAATATTTTTTGCACGGTCTGGCTCTGATGAAGCCGCCAGACCAGCGAGTGCTCGCGCCCGCCTTTGCCTATAACCAGTACTTTCATCGCCCGGTGCGCAGCTAATGCCTGAAGTGGCGCACCCCCGTGAAGACCATTGCGAGCCCGTACTTGTCCGCCGCCGCGATCACCTCATCGTCGCGCACCGCCCCTCCCGGTTGCGCGATCGCCGTCGCGCCGGCCTCGGCCGCGAGCGTCGGGCCGTCGGGAAATGGAAACAGCGCTTCGGAGACGAGCACGGAGCCCGCGAGCGCGACTTTGAGCCGCGCGGCTTTCTCGCGCGCGGCGTACACCGGATCGATCCGCGAGGTCGCGCCGCCGCCAACCGCCAGCGTGCGATCTTCCGCGACGAACGCGATCGCGTTGGACTTGATATGCTTGCAGACCTTGATTCCGAACGTGAGCGCGCGCATCTCGGCGTCGGTGGGCCGCCGCCGCGTCACGATTTTGCCTGTGCGCGGATCTTCGATCGCCAGGTCCGGCGTCTGCACCAGCAATCCGCCGAGCACCTTCTTGAGGTCAAGCTCTTTGCGGTCCACCGCGCCGGGATTGAACGTCATCACGCGCCGATTCTTCTTCTTGCGCAGGAACGAAATTACCTCGTCCGGATACGCCGGGCCGATCAGCACCTCGGTAAATAATTCATCGACCGCGCGCGCGAACTCCATGTCCCACGGCCGATTCGCGATGATTATACCGCCAAACGGCGAGTCCGGATCGGTCGCGAACGCTTTGTCCCACGCACCCTTGAGCGTGTGGGCGACCCCCACGCCGCACGGCGTGTTGTGCTTCAGGATTGCCACCACCGCGCGCCGCTCGCCCTCGAACTCCAGCATCAGGTTCATCGCCGAGCTGATATCGACCACGTTGTTGAACGACAATTCCTTGCCGTGAAGCTGATGCGCAATCTCCAGAAAGCGGCCGTACAGCGCGCCGGTCTGATGCGGATTCTCGCCGTAGCGCAGCGCCTGTTCGCGCGCGAGCGCAAGGTTGAAGGTCTCACCGAGGGCCGACTCGCCGCCGTCTCCGGTATGCGTGCCCAGATAATTTGAGATCGCCGCGTCGTACGCCGTCACGCGCGCGAATGCCTTGCGCGCCAGGCGCCATCGCGTGTCCGCGGCGATCGCGCCCTGGTGCGAGTCGAGTTCGGCGGCGACCGCGGCGTAGTCCGCAGCATCGACCACGACCGCGACGTCGCCGTGATTCTTCGCCGCCGCGCGCACCAGCGTGGGTCCGCCGATGTCGATATTTTCGATCGCTTCGTCAAGACTCACGCCGGGTTTGGCGACGGTTTTTTCGAATGGATAGAAATTTACGACCACCAGGTCGATCGGCTCGAGCCGATGCTGCAGCATCTGGCGCTGATGGCTTTGGTCGCCGCGCCGCGCCAGGATTGCGCCGTGAATCTTCGGATGCAGCGTCTTTACGCGCCCGTCGAGCATCTCGGGCGAGCCGGTGAAGCTCTCGACCGATCTGACTTTGACGCCAGCCGCTTCCAGAGCCGCCATCGTGCCTCCGGTCGATACTATTTCCACGCCGTGCCGTTCCAGCACCCTGGCAAAATCCGCCACTCCCGACTTGTCCGCGACGCCGATCAGCGCGCGTCTGATCATTACCCTGTCGCTGCTCATCGCCATCTAGCTCCGCATCCAGCTACGCAACTAATTACGAACGACGCGCGGCACCCGCTTGCCGACCGTGCAAAGCATCTCGTAGGAAATTGTCTGCGCCAGCCGCGCGACATCGTTCACGCTGATAGTCTCGCCGCCCGATTCGCCCCACAAGAATACCTCATCGCCAACCGACGCGCCCGCGATGTCGGTGACGTCGATCGTCGTCAAGTCCATCGAGACCGCGCCGACCACCGGTGCGCGCGCGCCGCGCACTATCACTTCGCCGCCGTGTTGCAGCCCCCTGCGGTAGCCGTCGGCGTAGCCCACCGGCAGCACGCCGATCAGGCTTTCGCGCGGCGCGACGAAGGTATGCCCGTAGCCCACGCCGCTTCCCGCCGGCGCGCGCTTGACTTGCATCAGCCGGGTCTTGAACGTCATGACTGGCCGCAACTCGACGCGCTCGCGCACGGCGGCCACCGGCGGCAGCCCGTAGATCGCCAGTCCGGGCCGCGCCAGGTTGAAATGCGAGTCGTGCCGCAGCACCAGCGCCGCTGAATTTGCAACGTGGATGACCGAAGGCTTCATCCCGGCCGCGTTCATCGTATCGATCGCCTGATTAAAGACCCGGAGTTGCGCGTCGGTGATCGGACTCTGCGGGTCGCCGGCGTTGGCCAGCAGCGTGCACACGCCCTCCAGGCGCACCGCCGATGCGGCCCGGACCGCCTCGATGACGTCGGGAATATCCGCCGGCATCACTCCAAGCCGCGTCGCGCCGCTGTCGATCTTGACGTGAATCGGAAAATCTCTGCGGCCGGCCGATGCGGCCGCGCGGTCGAGCAGTCCGATCATAGAGGCGTCGAAGACGAACGGCGTCAAGTCGAGCGCTACAATCTCGGCTGCCTGCTCGGCGAAGAAGCCCGCCTGCAGGTACACGCGCGTGCGAATTCCCGCCTCCCGCAGTTCGCGCCCCTCGTCGAGCGTGGCAACCCCGAAATGACGGCATCCTTCGTCGATCAACGTGCGCGCCACCGTCACCGCGCCATGCCCATAGGCGTCGGCCTTGACCACGACCATCAATTCGCCGTGCGCGGCCACGGCCCGCAGCGCGCGGAAGTTGGAGCGGAGCGCGCCGAGGTCAATCTCGGCGATAGTGGGGCGTTGCGTTTCAATCGCCATCGAAGGCTGAATCTCTCTCTCCGCGCGCACGGACGCAAGCCCGCCTCTGCGCTTATTTCACGGGCGGGGATAGGTGAGGGTTCTGCTGACCCGGAAGGTTTCACCGCCACAGGCCGCGTGTCCGGCCCGGGTGAGGGCGCAAGGGGTTAGGCTGGCGCGCACTCACCTCCATTGAAACACCATAAGGGTGCCGCGGAATACATATTAGTAGTATTTCTCAGTTGATTATATTTTCCCCGGCTTGACACTAGTAAATTACTACTTCAAACTAGAAACAGCCGGAATCGATATAAGAGTCGAGTCCCGACTTGATCCAGCCTTACAGTGGCCCTTCCGCTCGCCTTTGACCACGTTGCGCTAGACCAACGCCATTCGTACTATCGCAAGGCTTGAGGAGGCCCGCATGGCACGACCTCGTCGCGACCCCGTCTGCGCGAATCTATCGGCCGGGGCCGAGAAAGTGAGCTTGCTCGCCGGAGTGACGGCCGGCCTCGTGTACTCGACCTTCGCGAGCTTTGTTGCGAACACGTTTACTCCCGTCAGCGGATATCTCGTCGAAGCGGATTCCTTTCGCCGCACCGTATCCGGCCGCTATCAGGAAGTGTTCAGCCTCGACGGCGCCATTCCCACCTTGCTTGTATCGCTGGTCGTGTTCGTCCTGGTTTGGTGGTCGATGCGCGTGATTCTGGAGCACTGGCAGCGTGAGGATTGGGGACGCATCGGTTCAATAGACCGAAGCTTGTCAGACGGACCGTTGCTCATACCGGTGACAATCACGCCGCTGGCGTCTGCGGCGAGTAAGTAAAGTTGCATAAAATCGAAATCGCGGTTCAATAAAAGGAGAAACAACTAATGAGTGGAACAACCGACAAAGTTAAGGGACGCGTCGAAGAAGCGGCTGGCGTATTGACTAATGATCGCAAGCTGAAAAATCGCGGAAAGATGGATCAAGCTGCTGGCAACGTCAAGGATGCGATCGGGAAGACGATCGACAAGGCGGTTGCGGCGGTCAATCACGACAACAAGCGCTAGTAATTTCGCCGGCTTTCGAAAAAAGTGCTATATACAATTCTGCTCGTAGTGATTGCACTCGCACTATTCGGCGCGCTTCCGATTCATTCTTTCAGTAACCAATGGGGTTACATGCCCAGCGGCCTGATCGGGACGATCCTGCTCGTGTGGCTCGTGCTGTTCGTCCTGCGCCAGGCCTGAAACCTCCGCATGCCGCGAAGCGACGAGGCTCTGGCGAGTTCCCGAGGGAAGAACAGAAGCCGTTCGTCGTTTTCGCTTGCGGTGCGTGTAGTCGCCGCTTCAAGTCCGGCCACCTCGACCAACTAAATACCTGTCAGCTCGGAAATCACGCGCCTGGCCGACGATCGGTGCGGAGGGATTCGAGCACAGCCTGCTCGGGATGTCTTAATCGTTGGCTCGCGTATCTGTATAATAGCGCCGGCTATGGCGATCGATCTCGAAAACGCGCGCGAGCGGATGGTGCTCGAGCAGCTTGAACGCCGCGGCATAAAAGATCCGCGTGTGCTCGCCGCGATGCGTACGGTCCCCCGTCATCGGTTCCTTCCCGCGGAACTTCACGAGCACGCCTACGATGACGGTCCTCTGCCAATCGGCGACTCGCAGACTATTTCGCAACCGTACATGGTCGCACTGATGAGCGAGGTCGCCGAGCTCCAAGGCACGGAGAAAGTTCTCGAAATCGGCACCGGTTCAGGTTATCAGGCCGCGGTGCTCGCGCGTCTGGCGCGCGCAGTCTATTCCGTCGAGTGCAACGCGCATCTTCACGATCGCGCCCGCGCGCTGCTCAACTCGATGGGCTTCGCCAACGTCTATCTTCGATGCGCCGACGGTTCGGATGGATGGCCGGAGGAGGCACCCTTCGACGTCGTGATGGTGACGGCGGCGATGCCGGGAATCGCTCTTCCGCTGCTGAATCAATTGACGCCGGATGGGCGATTGATCGCGCCGATTGGCGAAGATGAACTCCAGACCCTGGTGCGTATCAGCCACAAGACCGGACACTGGAGCGAGGAGTATTTCGGCGAGTGCCGATTCGTAAAGATGACGGGCAAGCACGGCTTTCAACCTTAGCGCGCTGGTTTCGCGCGGCTCGCAGGATGCGGTGCGGCGGGTAGCGGTGGTGACGGACGGCGGATGATGTGATCGGGGAGTGGCTGACAGGGACGCGCTGGATTTCGCGCGCGAGCGTGGCAATCGCGCTCGCCGCGTCGCTCGCGCTGGCGGGATGCGGTGGCGGCTCGCCAGCTTCGACCTACACTCCCGCCGGTTCGCGACTCCCGGTCACTCACGTCGTCGTCGCGGGCGATACCGTTTACCATATAGCGAATGAATTCGGCGTCAGCGTCGGGCGCTTGATGGTGGCCAATGGACTCAGCGATCCGCGCGAGCTGCGCGTCGGCCAGGTCCTGACGATTCCGGGCGCGTATCGGGCCGCGTCGATCGGTACCGCGTCGACCGGTGTGCATCCATACACCGGTGAGCGGGCGTCGCGCCAATTCCAGTGGCCGGTGTCAAAGGGAGTGGTGTCGTCGGGATTTGGAATCCGCAACGGCGCGATGCACGACGGCGTCGATATCGCGGCGCCAGCCGGCACTCCGGTTTATGCCGCCGACAGCGGCATCGTGATTTTTTCGGGCACGCTTAACGGCTACGGTAATACTGTGATCATTCGTCACGACCACGATTACGCGACAGTTTACGGCCACAACGAGCGCAACCTGGTCAGCGAGGGCGCCCGGGTCGCGCGCGGACAGGAGATCGGACAGATCGGGCGCACCGGGCGCACCACCGGAGCCAATCTCCACTTCGAAGTGCGCCGCGACAATGTCGCCAAAGACCCGCTCGCCTATCTGCCCGAGCCCGCATCCTCCGACACAATCAGCTTTGCCGCGGCCGGCGGCAGCTAGTATCTTTGACCGTCACCCGCGGGATTGCCCGAAACCAGTGCGACGGAATCAACGATGACTGCCGAAGAAATCAAAAAACTGATTCGTAACGTCCCGGACTTCCCCAAGCCCGGAATAATGTTCAGGGACTTCACCCCGCTAATCGCCGATGCGCGCGGTTTCGCCGCAGTAGTCGATCAGTTGGCGCAGCCTTACCTCGGTAAAGTGGACGTGGTGCTCGGAATCGAGTCGCGCGGCTTTATCGTCGGCGCGCCCGTGGCGTATCGATTGGGCGTCGGCCTCGCCATTGCTCGCAAGCCCGGCAAGCTGCCGTCCAATACTGTGGATCAGGCCTACGACCTCGAGTACGGCAGCGCGTCGTTGCAGATGCATCAGGACGCGCTCGAAGGCTTGGGTCGCGTGCTCCTGGTCGACGACCTGCTGGCGACGGGCGGCACGGCTGCGGCGGCGCTGCAACTGGTGAAAAAGATCGGTGGAAATGTGATCGGATGCGCGTTCGTGGTCGAGCTCGACGCGCTCAAGGGACGCGAGCGCCTGGCGCCGGTCAACTGCTTCTCGCTAGTCCACTATGATTAAGCGATGGGGAGCCCGATGGATAATCGCCAACCGCGTGCGGCTGCGGATTCGGATCGGCGCCGCCTGCTAATCGTCCTCGGCGTCACGTCGGTCTATTTCGTCACTGAGCTCGTCGGCGGCTATCTGACCGGCAGCCTGGCTCTGCTTTCCGACGCGGTCCACATGCTCACCGACATCGCAGCGTTGTGCCTGGGCCTGCTGACGCTTTGGATATCGGCGCGGCCCGCATCGTCGGCGAAAACCTACGGCTATCTTCGCGCGGAAATCCTCGGCGCGTTGCTCAACGGGCTTTTTCTCTGGCTGCTGGTGGTCTTCATCTGGATCGAAGCGGTCGGCCGGCTGCGAAACCCGCGCCCGGTTTCAGGGCTGGGCGTGATGGCTGTCGCGATCGTCGGAATCGGCGTGAATGCCTTCTCCGCGTGGACGACCTCGACCGACGCGCCCGGCGGCCCAAGGCGCGGGATGGCGATACGCGCGGTGTTCGTGCACGTCATCTCCGATCTCATTGGCTCGGTGGGCGTGCTCGCTTCCGGCGCGCTCAACTATTTTACCGGATGGATGCAGGCCGATCCCGCCGTGAGCATATTGATCGGAGGCTTGGTGCTGTACGGTTCGTGGGGTCTGGTGCGCGAGGGCATGGACATCCTGATGGAATCGGTGCCGTCGCATATTGACCTGGACGAAATGCGCAACGACCTGCTGGCCGTCAGCGGCACCGAAGAGGTTCACGACCTTCACGTCTGGTGTCTGACAACCCGGCAGATCGCGCTTTCGGCGCACGCGGTGGTCGCCCCGGATGCGGATCGCGATCGAGTGCTCGCCGAGATGTGCCATCTGCTGCAGACCAAGTTCGACATCCACCATCTAACCTTGCAGCTTGAATGCGACAATCGCCGCGAACGCGAGCCGGAACACTTTTGATTCAACCCCATGATGCTGCAAATACTCGACTGATGGCCACCTCGGAACCGCGCGATCCGGGTGTGGACGACGCGGGCGCGCCGGAGTTGTACGACGAGCCCTGGGTGGTTCCGCCATTTCAGCCGCTGCGCGCAATCGGCGCGATCATCCTGGTCACGTGCGGCTTCGCGCTCTATGAATATGTGCTGGTGTCGTTCTGGTCGGTGCCGTGGATGGGCATTCACGAACGAATCCCGTGGCCGGCGTTCGCGATCATGGCAGGTGCGATTGTGTTCTCGATTGCGGGGTTGCGGCTCGCGCTGGGACTCGATTCGCCGCACGCCAAACTCGGCTTCGGTCTGCTCGCATTCCTGGCGTGCATCGTCGTTGGAGCGGGCGGCGGCCGATTCGTCAGCTACGCGATGCGCGGGACGCTGAATCCGCCGTTTAAGCTGAAGCTCGCGGTGGAACAGCGATTCCCAGGCTTCGCGCTCGTCGATCAGAACGACTCGATCCGCCGCGGACCGGTGGCTTCCGATGCGCGCGCAACTTTAGTTTACGTCTATCGCGGAGACTATTGCCCGTTCGCGCGGTTCGAGCTCGCTGAATTGACCGCACGTGCCCGCGATTTTCGCCGCGCCGGCGTCGATACCGTTGCCATCAGCGCCGATCCCATCGAACGATCGAAGATGCTCGCGGGATTTCTGCGCACGAAGATCCCGCTGTTGAGCGATACCCCCGAATCAATCCTCGCACCGCTCGGCCTCGTGCAACATCATCGCAATGCCGAGCCCGACAACGCGATACCCGCGTTTTTTATCGTCGATCGAGATGGTGTCGTGCGATGGATTTTTACTTCGCCCTATTATCGTGAACTGCCGTGGCCGGATACGCTGCTCGACGCGGCAAAATCAGTCATTGCCGGCGAGTCCACGACGGGTCGAGCGCCGACAGCATCGCCGCAGTAGCAAGGGCCGGCGAGTCGGCCGCAAATATCGCTCCAATCGATGCGACTCCTGCGGGCCGCGCGGCCGGGTCGGCGGATGCGAACAATTCGCGCGCGCGATCGGGCGTGATGCCGCCGAGTGCGAAGACCGGGATCGCGCCCGCGCCGCATGCCGCCCGAAGACCGCTCGCACCCCGCGCGGACCCGCCGGCCGGCTTGGATAGCGGATCGAAGACGGGACTAAAAACCGCGAAGTCGGCGCGCTGGCGCGCGGCGCCGGCTACCTCGGGGGGCGAGTGAGTCGATACTCCGATGAGCCGATCGGGCCCGAGCAGCTTGCGCGCCATGCTGATGCCGATGGAATCGGAAGGAAGATGAACACCGTCGGCATCCGCGGCGATTGCTACATCGACGCGATCGTTCACTATCAGCGGCGCACCGGCGCGCGTGCAAATTTCGCGAAGGCGCAGCGCCAGTTCGTAGAGCGCGCGCGCGGATAAATCTTTTTCGCGCAGTTGCAATGCGACGGTTCCGGGCGGCGCGGCTTCCCGCGCCGCTGTCAGCGCGGCTTCGCACGCCGACACGAGATCGCCGCTGCTTACGACGCGGCGATCGGTGATCAGATAAAGTCGAAAGCTGACGCGCGGGGGCGACGACAAGGCCGCCTACCCTATCAGGCCGGTCAGCGGGCTGGACGCGGTCGCGTAGAGCTTGCGCTCGATTCGGCCCGCGCGATACGCCAGGCGCCCCGCCTCGACCGCGAGCTTCATCGCACGCGCCATCGCAAGCGGGTCCTTCGCGCCCGCGATCGCGGTGTTCATCAGCACGCCGTCGCATCCGAATTCCATCGCCTCGGCGGCGTCGGACGCGGTTCCCACGCCCGCATCGACGATCACCGGGACCTTCGCCTGTTCGATGATGATCGCCAGGTTGAATGGATTGCGGATTCCCAGGCCCGAGCCAATCGGCGCCGCCAGCGGCATCACCGCCACGCATCCGATCTCCTGGAGCCTGAGGCAAGTCACCGGATCGTCGGTGACATACGGCATCACCTTGAATCCTTCCTTGACCAGCACGCGTGCCGCTTCGATCGTCGCGACGACATCGGGAAACAGCGTGCGGTTGTCGCCGATCACTTCGAGCTTCACCAGCTCGCCCACGCCGACCTCGCGCGCGAGGCGGCAGGTGCGAATCGCCTCGTCGGCGGTGGAGCATCCGGCGGTGTTGGGAAGAATCTGGTAGCGCTTGGGATCGAGATAGTCGAGCAGGTTTTCCTTGCCGCGATCGGTGATGTTCACGCGTCGTACGGCGACCGTCACGATTTCGGCGCCGCTGGCTTCGACGGCGGCCTTGGTCTCGGCGAAGTCGCGATACTTGCCGGTGCCGACGATCAGCCGCGAGTGGAATTTCATCCCGCCCAGTTCAAATGAAGTGTCCTGCATTTTTTTGCCTTGCGGTTTCGGCGGCTATCCGCCGCCGACGAAGTTGATTATCTCGACATGGTCGCCCGCCCTTACAATAGTCTCATCGTATCTGGCCCTGGGCACGATCTCGCGGTTGAGCTCGACGGCCACGCGGCCGCGGCGCATGTTCAGGCGTTCCAGCAGTGCGGTCAGGGGGGTGTCGGCGTGGAGAGGGTACGGGTCGCCGTTGAGCGTGATTGAGCTTGCGATGGAGTCTGACATTTTTGAGCCGCTTCCCTCGTATTGGGAAGCGGCCCGGGCGCAACCGTGAAGGTTGCGCTGTCGGCTTCCCTACGCCGGCATTACCCGGATCAGGTTCGAGGGGTTCCCGCAGGA
>NZ_DATCTO010000062.1 GCF_036567905.1 Candidatus Binatus sp. | reverse complement strand
GGTCTTTGCCCCGGCCTCGTGTTCGCGCAGCACCCCGATGATCTGCTCCTCGCTGAAGCGACTCCCTTTCATTGTCCGTCTCCTTTTCAGGCGACGGACTCTACCTCATTTCGGCTGAGTTTTCGGGGTGCAGGCCACGGTCTACAAAGTCAGCCATGACGGGCAGACGCTTGCCTCGGCGGTCACCTCTTGGTGTAGCCGCCACGCTGGCACCCGCGCCTACAATGACTAAATGGGGTGAATAATTAACGCGCTCTTTAACGGAAAATGCGGGAAGCGTCGGCACCTTTTTCCTTCTATTTGACGAGATTCGCGTAGAGGATTTGGCGAATGTCTTTGCCGGTCGATGCGCCATCTGCCCGGATCACGCGACGGTTGAACCCATCGCGCTCGACGCTCACCGTCAGCTCGGCGTCGGAGGCGTGGGCGGGCGTCGCAAACGCGACCCGTCCGCTCTCAGGCGTCAGCGAATCCGCCATCACAGTGTCGTTGCCGCCACGGCCATGCAGCGTGACGCGCGCGCCGGCAATCGGCGGATGCTCCCCGTCGGGCAGGAAGTCGTTGTCCAGCACGGTGATCGCAATGCTGCGCAGATCGCGCGCGCGCTCGATCTCGACTCGCAGATCGCGCAGATAAATCATCGGCTCGGCAAACACGCCCTGGATTCCGGCCCGCTCCGGCTCGAGCGCCGGGTTCGCCTTGAGCTCGACGCGCTGCGCCGCCATCCCATGGTCGGAGGTGACGATGAACAGCGTGGATTCGAGCAGGCCGCGCGCGCGAAACAACTCGAGCACCGCGCCGATTCGCTGGTCGGTGCGATGGAGCGCCTCGCGCAGCCCCTCGTGGTGGGGGCCGTAGTCGTGGCCGGCGCCATCGGTGATCACAAACTCGTGCGCGACGAACACGGGCGCATCGTCGCCGCAATGTTCGAAGAGGTTGATCGCCTGCGCCATGCCGCGGTTATCCACGACCTCTTCGCGAATCATCGTGGACATATTGTCCGCCGCCCATCGCGGGCTTACGTCGGCCGACATCTCGATGGTAAGTGCTTTGAGGCGCGCCTTGTCGCCGACGATCCGCCGCTCGAAGGCCGCATGATCGGCGCCGCGTCCCTGGGGTTCATGGATCGAGGCCGTGATCGCGCCCGGGCCGCCGGCGCGCTTGAAGGCCTCGTAGAGCGTCTCGACGCCGAGACTCAGAAAACGCTCGGTCTCGAAGATGTTGCCCTGAATCGGCACGGTCTCGCGATGCTCGCGCAGGTGGAAAGTGGGATTGACGACGTCGTGATGCCCGCACCATGCGCCGGTGAGAATCGTCGAATGGCTGGGCCACGTGATGCTCGGGAAATTGACGATCGATCCGTGCGAGAGCATCGCGCCGCGCTCGACCAGGCCGGCGATATTTGGAATCGCGCCGGGATTGTTATCGAGCTGATGGCGCAGCTCCGAATGCGACAGGCCGTCGAGCAGGAACATGTAGGCGCTAGTCGGGCGCGCGGCGTTATCGTCGAAAATTTCCTCGAGCGGCTTGCCGTCCTGGCGCTTCAAGTAAACCTCGGCGGGTGAGCCCGACGCGTCGAGGCCGGCGATTTTCGCCATTCCCATCAGGCGCGCGATCGTCGGCGCGACATCGACCTGGCGGGCGCCCAGCTTGAACAGTCCACGGCGGACGCCCGGACCGCTGAACACCAGCGGCGCGCGCGATTGCACCACGTCGAGCGCGCCATGCTGCCCCGGCTGGATTCCGTAGGCGTAGGCCTTGGGGCTGAGGACGATATCGGGAGCGCGCGGACTGTCGAAGAGTTGGGCGATTCGCTCATACGCGTAAGGATGGCTGAGCACGTGGGGTTCGAACCAGGCGCAATTCGGATCGTCGGTGCGATTGCCGCTGCGGGCGGCGGCGTCGAGTTCCTCGTCAATCGTGGAAACGATGAAAGGATCCTGATTTGCGATCGGGTTGCGGCCGATTTGCTCGACGACCTCGAATGACAGCGCGCCGCCTTCATCGGCGAAGCGTTTGAATCGAATCATCCCGCGCCGCGACCATACTTCGTACGCGTCGGCGCGCCAGGTGATCACGAGATCGACGTGATCGGCGGCCGGAGTCTCGGCGAGCAGCGCGAGGATCGTCGCGTCGCCGGAATCATACTGATGCGGATCGAGTCCCTGGCCGCCGCGGCGTTCAGGTCCGTGTTCCCGCAGCTGGCCGGGTTTGTGATTCATTTGACGCCGAATCTCCTGGTTAAAAACATTGCACCGCGCGGCGTGACGCGTGCAAGCCGCTTACGGCGCACTACTTAACGTTTCATTCACATTAGCGATCCGGCCGGCGAGATTGCGTGTGCTCGCGCATTCCCGCAATAGTGAAACCCCAACCCGGGAAAGGCAATCGGTATATGGCGCTCAACGAAGAATCGGGATTCGAGTCACGGATCGGAAAAGGCACCAAGGCTTCGGGGAAACTCAACTTTCGCGGCCCGGTAAAAATCGAAGGCGAAGCGGAAGGCGAGATCACCGGCGATGAAGTTCTAATCGCGAGCGGCGCGGTGGTGAGCGCGCGGATTTCCGCAGGCAAGGTGACGATCGCGGGCGCGTTCAGCGGAGAAGTGACGGCGCGCGAACGCGTCGAGTTGATGGCGACGGCGCGAGCGCAGTGCACGATCAGCACGCCGAGCCTGGTGCTCAACGAGGGCGCGCAATTCGACGGCGATTGCAAGATGCCGGCCAAGAAGCTCGCTGCGCAGCAGGGGTGATTAGCCGGAAGGCGCGGGCGCGCCCCGCAGCCAACCATCCGCTTCATCTAATACGGAACCCACCATGG
>NZ_DATCTO010000061.1 GCF_036567905.1 Candidatus Binatus sp. | reverse complement strand
CGGGCGGCCTTAATACTGGGTGCAGGGGTCACCCCTGCTCGTGCCCACGGCCAGGGGTGACTGAGAGCGCGATGCGTACATAAGGAGCTTCGAGATGGATTTGGGTTTGACCGGAAAAGTCGCGATGGTGACGGGCGCCAGTCGCGGGTTGGGCCGCGCGATGGCTCACGCGCTCGCCGACGAGGGGATGTGCGTCAGCGTATGCGCGCGAACCCAGCGGACGCTGACCGAAGCAGTCGCCGCGCTGACGCAGACCGGCTCGGCGCCGCGGCCGGCGATGGGATTCGCCGGCGACGTTACCAAGGCCGAGAATGCGCAAAGGTGGGTCGAGGAGACACTGAAAAAATTCGGCGGAATCGACGTACTGGTCAACAATGCCGGCGCGGCGCGGCCGGGGGCGCTCGCGGAAATCCCCGAGTCGGCGTGGCAGGAGCAATTCGATCTGAACCTGTTCGCGCCGGTGCGGCTGGCTCGCCTGTGCGCCCCGCACATGGAAAAGCGCGGCGGCGGCGCGATCATCAATATCGGCTCGATCTACGGGCGCGAGTCGGGCGGGCCGCTCACCTACAACGCGTCGAAAGCGGCGCTGCATTCGTTCACCAAGATGCTCGCGCGCGAGTACGCGCCGAAAAATATCCGCGTCAACACGATCGCTCCCGGCTCGATACTCACGGCCGGCGGAAACTGGGAGCGGCGCTTTCGCGACAACCCGGCCTTCGAGAAGGATTTCATCGGCCATGAGATGCCGGCCGGGCGGCTGGGCCGTCCCGAGGAAGTCGCGTACGCGGTCGTGATGCTCGCGTCGCCGCGCGCAAGCTGGATTATGGGCGCCAGTATCCCGGTGGACGGCGCGCAGGGGCGATCGATCCTCTGATGATGCGGCTGCGCTTCTGCTTGCGATTCTGCTTCCCGATTGTCGCGGCGCTGGTCCTCGCGGGATGCAGTGCGCCGCTGCCGAGCACCGATCTTCCGCCGGCACGGTTCGTCTCGGAAGCGCCGGAGTTTCCCGGCTTTCAGGACTACCGCGGAATCATCGACCTGCCGATCAAAACGTCGGGGATGGATCAATCGGGAATCGCGGACCTGGCCAAGGCTGCGCAAATCGATTTCATTTTTCTTGCCGATCGCGTCCAACCCGGTCAAGGCGAAAGCGGCTCCGACTTCGGAATCGCGGGATTCACCAACGAGATTCTTTTCATTCCCGGCGGAGCGTTCGAAATCGGCGGCAGCGAGATAATCGGCGTGAACCTCCACGAACCGATCAAACCCAAGCTGGCGCCCAACGATTTGATTTCGGCGATTCACGACCAGGGCGGACTGGCGATTGCGGCCAACCCCGCGAAGTTTGCGTCGTCGGCGGACTACGCGCTGGCGGACGCGATGGAAGTTTACAGCCAGCGCTCGGCGTGGCTCGCGCAAAATCCCACCGCGCTCTACTTCCGCGCGATTTTTCTCGGCACCGATCATTTCCTGTCCGGGCTGGACCTGCGCCCCGATGCGAACCTCGCGCTTTACGACCGGATGACGGCCGGCGCGCGGGTCTCGATGCTCGCGGGAATGGGCGCGCCCGACAACATGAACGTGCTCGGTGCGAAGGTCGGCACGATACCGCAACTTTTTCTGTTCTGCACCACCCATCTGATTGCGCGCGCGCGCGATTTGGCGCCGATCCTCGAGGCGCTCCGCCTCGGACATTCGTATGCGAGCTTCGACTATCTCGGCTACGTCGGCGCGTTCGCGTTCTTCGCACACGCGGGAGACACGATGGCAATGATGGGCGATGAAGTGCGCCTCGTGCCGGGACTCCTGCTCAAGACCGAGCTGCCCGCGCCGGCCGATCGAATCGCGATGTATCAGAACGGCGCTGAAGTGGCGTCAGCCGAGAACGCGACGACGCTCGAGTTCGCGCCGAAGTCGCCGGGCGCGTACCGAATCGAGGCCTATCGCAGCGGCAAGCTGTGGATCATGTCGAATCCGGTATACATAAGATAAGAGTTGGCGGGACACGCGTTTGTGCGCGCCGCCCCTTAATACTGGCCAGCCGTGCCAACGGCCAGGGGCTGACCCCTGCACCCGGTATTAAAACAAAGATGCGGGACTTCGTCCCTGTTAGAAGTGGTTGATCAAGAAAGAGCCCGCGCGGTGTGTTTTTTATCTCATGCTTTGCGGCTTAATTTCCTCGCCCTGTAAGGGAGAGGATGAAGGTGAGGGTCATTATACAGCGCGCCCTGTCCTTCTTTCCTAACATTGGGTGCAGGGGTCACCCCCGCCTACCCGTGCCCACGGGCGCGCGATTCAGGATTCTGCGTCCGAGATACTTTACCCGTCTGCTTGTTATCTTTGTGTCATCCCGAGCGCAGTCGAGGGACCCCGGATCCGAAATTCTGTTGCTGATGAATTGCCTCGCCCCGTCGGGAGGTGTCACAGACACACGGCCGCGCCTCCAGCGCGGCTGAGGGACAACCGCGTCGCGATTCGGCGACTTGGCGCGCGAAAAGGCGGCGGCGCAAGGAAAGGCCCCGACCGCTTGCACAAGGAGGCCATCGGGCCTATAGGGGAGCTGGAATCGGAGACTCAAATCGGAAACTCCGGGTAGAAGGAATTGCTGCAAGTACCGTTTGCATCATCACTTAACAGGCTGTCTGTAACTATGAATGGTTACGACAGCAGATTGTTTTGATTCTGATACCGTCTGCGCAGGCTTACGGCAGGGGGAGGGAACAAGATGATAAGGCGACGAGCTGGCGCATTGTCCGTTGCTCTATCGATGTGCTTGCTGGTTTCGTCATGTGCGCAGGCGGCCAAACCCGCGATCGTGCACATCGATATGGCGAATGGTGAGTCGGAGCATGACGAAGCGGTGTATCCCAATGGAAACATCATCGATGCTTATCCCAATCGCGTGAGACCGCACGAGGTGATCTTCCACAAACCTAACGGGGGAATGATCGACGCATTCTGTCTCAACACCGCTTGCTCGAACGTGCGTCTACAAATTACCGGCAGCAAGGTTATGGCCGATGGGACGTATCAATTGCTGCAGACCGACGATCCTAAAATCATGATGGTTCGAGATGGAGAAGGTACCCGCACCCTGGGTTATTTCGCCAAGAACGGCGGCGGGTCTCAGTTTTTCCCTGATCTTCAACAAGCGCAAGCCTATGAGCATCAGGGCGAAACTGCGAAGGCGGTTGGCAAGGTTGTCGGTGGTACACTGCTGGTGGCGGCTCTCGTAGTTCTGGCAGGTGCCGCTGCCGCAGCGGACGCACGTGCCAACGCTGTGACCACGCGATGTTCGAGCGTGGGCAACAGTACCACTTGTACTACCTACTAGCCTCACCAACGTCCCTCGCAGGTACGCGGCTAATTATGGGCTACCATTGAAGCCATCTCGTGGCCGACCCGATTTGCGGCGCGATTAGGGGCGGATGGCGAGCAAGAAGGCGGCGGCGGGGTCGGTTTCAATGGCTTGCTACGTGAAGGCGTGGCCACAGTCACATGTCGTTGCTGACGAAGGACTCAAATAGCCGCAAGCGGGACATGTCTTCGGTGGACCTTGCACTAGACCGGCGTCGCGTTGGGCAGATAGCCCGTGAGTTAGCAGACTGCGGCGCGACCGACAAATGGCGGCCGGGAACAGTCGGCGGGGCGCGCCGCGACTACGGTAGGCTGATATCTGAATGAGACCCTCCCATCAGATTGACTATCGGTTCGACTCGGGGTAGCGTGCGCGCTCGTCAACTGCGGAGATAACTCAAGGTGAATTTTACTCCTACGATATTCGCTTGCAGTTTAGCGAGCTTAATTTGCCTCGCTGGCTGCGCGGCACAGAAGGAATGGGCCGCCACCGGTGGAAGCCGCGCCGACGGGACGGTAGAACTAGCCTACGAGTATGGCATGTTTGAGGAACCGCAGGTCAACGAGGAGCAAGGCGTGGACCTCGCCACTTCGATGTGCGGGGGCTGGGGATATACAGCATCGCAGGCGTTCGGCGGTACAATGAGCAAATGCGAAGCAGCCAACGCCTACGGCAACTGCCTCCGCACTCTGGTGACGCGCAAGTATCAGTGCTTGGGCGCTCCCGGGGTTTCAGTTGCTCCTCAAAGAGTGCCGGTCGCCTTGCCCCCAGCGCAACCGAACCCAGCACAGCCGCAGATCAACCTCAATGCAAATACCGTGGCGTCCGGGACCATTCAGGGGGCTCCTGCTGCGCAAGGAACGTCATCCGCCCCGGGGAATGCTGCTCCGGTTGCGAATCCAAATTTGGGCAATCAATGGCATGAATCCGAACAGTGGTGACGACCGGGTCGGCGCGTCCCACTTGGCCTGAACTTGGCCTGTTCTATCGGCGTGCATCGGTTTTAATAGGTAACTTATGGCCGGGACGCCTCCTAAGACACTCCCGCGTTTGCGCGGGATGTGACCCATAGTTACCGATGCTGTTTGCCGGGAGCAGGACTCAAAATCCTCTGGAGCGAAAAGTCCATGCGGTTTCGAGTCCCGCCCTTGGTTTATTGAAGCTCCGCGCGCGGATTTGCCACTGGCAGACGAAGATCCGGGGTCCCTCGGCTGCGCTCGGGATGACACAAAAAAGTGAGCGACCGCAGAGGCGGCACCCTCACCTACCGACCGCCAAGCGGTCGGCCGCCTCTCCCGACAAACGGGCGAGGTAAGATCCGGGATTCTTCGCTGCGCTCAAGAATGACACAAAAAAAATTCTAACAGGCCGTCAGGCCGCATCCCGAAGCAGTGGCTGCGCGCGACAACGGAGCGCGGTCGTTGGCACGACCGGCCAGTATTAATTCGCAGGGGTCACCCCTGGCCGTGGCGACGGCAGCGCAGTATTACCCCGTTGGCAAGGGCCGCGCCCGCCAACGGCGGGCGGTCGTTGGCACGACGGGCCAGTATTAATTCGCAGGAGTCACCCCTGGCCGTGGCGACGGCAGCGCCGTATTAAGCCGCTGGCAGGGACCGCGCGCGACAACGGCGGGCGGCCTTAATACTGGGTGCAGAGGTCAGCCCTG
>NZ_DATCTO010000060.1 GCF_036567905.1 Candidatus Binatus sp. | reverse complement strand
TTGTTCGCGAGGTGCCCGACGGCGCGCTGGTGATGTCGCATCATCCGCAGCGCGAAAGGGCCGGCTGGATGGCGACCTGGCGCAAGCGCCACGGGCAGGGGTGACGGCAGCACCCAATGTTAAGGCCGCCCGCCGTTGGCGGGCGCGGCATGAAGGAAGAATCACCTGCGCGGTGGGCGGCAGGGGCTGCGGCCCCTGCACCCGCAGTGAGAAGACGCGAAAATCTGCGCAGCGCATCTTTTCGCGACTACGCCACGGCCAGGGGTGACCCCTGCACCTGGTGAAAAGTGAAAAGTGAAAAGAGAAGATGCGGGCTTCGCCCTGTTAGAACTTTTTTTGTGTCATCCTGAGCGCAGCGAAGGAACCCGGATCTGTAAGAAAAGATGCGGGCTTCGCCCTGTTAGAAGTGGGGTAGGGAAGAGGCGCGCGGGTTGATGTTGGTCTAGTGCGGCCGCTGCTACTCGCTTAGCTCGGCGATGCAAGGACTCGGCGTCTTTCAGGTCGGTCCTATCGAAGTCCTCGGTGAATTGCTCGCAGATTTCGGCGAGCATCGCGCGCGTGACGGGGGGGATCACTGCGGGCGGAGCGTTCGGAGGGCGAATAGCGGATGTTAGGTACCGGTGACGACCTCCAACGACGCCATCCCATAGCAGAGCAATCAGCGGTCACAGATCCGCGGTCGCTGCGCTTTGGTCGGGATGACTCAATGGGAGCGGACGGGACGCGGGCGGAACTTGGAATTTGGACCCTCACCCGCGCCGGGCGGCGCGGCCTCTCCCTGTCAGGGCGAGGCAAAAATGCAACCGAAGCGGAGCAGGAATCATCAGGATTAGAATCGTCACTTGTGCTAACTCGCCCGGGCGGGAATAATCGAGGCCACGGGGCACGATGTGCCAATCCATAACGAGGTGACGGTCGAAGCGATAGAAAGCAGAGAGCGAGAGTAGCGCCAGGACTCATGGCCGCATCGCGCCATGAGTTGACGAGGTGGAAGCAGCATCGAAAGATTCGGCGGATGGCTTCCCGGCTCCACAGTCGATAGAGGCGAGCAAACCGCGCGAGCGATCGCGCGACAAAATACGCCTCGCGTGGCAGAGCATCCGGCTCTGACGTGACTTCCCAAACTCTCCTGACACAAATCGTATCGCTATCGTTTCGCCCTGAGCCGGTGGGTTCGGATAACTCTGCAAACTTCCCTGCGAATCCGGGGAAAGGAGCGAACGATCATGTGCGGAATAATCGGATACGTCGGGCCGCGGGAAGCCTACCCTATCCTGCTCGAAGGGCTGGGCCGCCTGGAATATCGCGGCTACGATTCGGCCGGCATCGCAACTTTAGTTGACCACCAGCTCGAAATTCGCCGGGCCAAGGGCAAGCTCGACAACCTGCGCCATCTGCTGGCCAACTCTCCGCTGCACGGACACATCGGAATCGGGCACACGCGATGGGCGACGCACGGACGCCCGTCGGAAGAAAATGCGCATCCGCACAAAGCCGGGCCGGTCGCCGTCATCCACAACGGCATCGTCGAGAACTTCATCGAGCTGCGCGCCGAACTGCTCGCTCGCGGACACAAGCTGCGCTCCGAAACCGACACCGAGCTGATCTCGCACCTGATCGAGGAAAAGCTCAAAGGCGGCCGCGGGCTGACCGAGGCTGTGCGCGAAGCCGTTTTGCGGCTGCGCGGTTCGTTCTCGATCGTCGTGCTGTCGGAAACCGAACCCGACAAGCTGGTCGCCGCCAAGACCGCGACGCCGTTGGTCCTGGGGCTGGGCGACGGCGAGAACTTTATCGCCTCGGATATTCCCGCGATTCTCGAACACACGCGCTCCGCGATTGTGCTGGAAGACGGCGAGCTGGCCGAGGTCACCGCCACCGCCGCGCGGCTGATGAAGTTCGATGGCACCGCGGTTACTCGCACGGCGCGTCAAGTGGAATGGGACGCCGTCGCCGCGACCAAGGGCGGCTTTCGCCATTACCTGCGCAAGGAAATCAACGACCAGCCGCAGGCGTGGATCGACACGATGGCGGGGCGGGCGGACGGCGGCTCGACCAGCGTGCGCTTCGAAGGCGAACTTCTGCCGGCGGGCGGGCCTGCGTCGATCGGGCGAATCGTGATGCTGGGTGCGGGCGCGTCGTGGATAACCGCGCAGGTGGCCAAGTTCATGATCGAGGAGCTCGCCGCGATTCCGGTCGAGGTCGATTACTCATCCGAGTTCCGCTATCGCCGGCCGCCGATCGACGGCCGCACGCTGATCATCGCCGTGTCGCAGTCGGGCGAGACCGCCGACACGATCGCCGCGATGGAAGAAGGACGCGCGCGCGGTGCGCATCTGCTGGCGATCACCAACACGGTGGATTCGTCGATCGCGCGCAAGGCCGACGCGCAGTTGTACACGCGATGCGGTCCCGAGACGAGCGTGACGACGACCAAATGCTTTCTCACGCAGCTCGAGGCTTACTATCTGTTCGCGATTCATCTGGCGGCGCGGATGGGACGGCTGTCCGGCGCGGACGCCGGCAAGCTGCTGCAACCGGCGTTCGCGATCCCCGGACAGATTGAGGCGATCTTCGAGAGGGAGCCGAAGATTCAGCAGATCGCGCGCAAGTACGCGCCGGCGCGGGATTTCCTGTTCATCGGCCGCGGCATCAACTACCCGATCGCGCTCGAGGGCGCGCTCAAGCTGAAGGAAATTTCCTACATCCACGCCGAGGGTTACTCCGCCGGCGAGATGAAGCACGGGCCGATCGCGCTTATCGACGAGAAGATGCCGGTGGTGGTGATAATTCCCAACGACGACTTGTTCGACAAGTCGATGTCGAATCTCAAGGAAGTCGAATCGCGCAACGGGCGGATTATCGCGGTGACCAATCGCGCGACCGCCGAGCTGAAAAGCGTCGCCGCGGAAATTATCGAGGTGCCGGAGACCAACCGGATGCTGACGCCCGTGCTGATGACGGTGCCGCTGCAACTGCTCGCGTATCATATCGCGGTGGAGCGCGGCACCGACGTCGATCAGCCGCGCAATCTGGCGAAGTCAGTGACGGTCGAGTAGGCAGGGGTCTGGCAGGGAGCGGGATCATTGCGGGCGGTGAGCATCCGATGCCTTTAATCGCGCGGCTAGCGCGCAGATCGCCTGCCGAGTTAACGTTCCAGACAAGGGGTGCATTGGCAAGGGCATGACTACAACACGGGAGCGAGGATGGACTGTCGCGGTCGCGGCGTCGGCGATAATCGTGGCGATGGCCGGTGCGAGCCCCGCGTTTTCAGCCGATGCGCTCAGTTTTCCGCCGACCAGGTTTGTGATTCTGAACCCTGATACCGGTATTGCGATCGGGTGGGGCCGGTACCGTATCGAGAGTACCGGCGACGGCGCGACGCTGCACGGCGAGAACAACTACTACGACGATCAGTCCGACGTCGAGACCGCCGAGTTGCAGCCGGGAGCCGGAGGCGAGCCGCCCAGGCTGGTCGAATTCGATCACACGTTCTTCAACGCCGACGGATCGATCCAGCGCCGCGCTCACGTGGATCTGAAGTCGGGCGCCGCGACCTGTATTGACAATTCCGGCGCACAAAAGAGCGAGCAGGCCGCAGTGCTCAGCATCCCGGACAACACTTGGGCGGGCGCGAGCATTGTGATTCCGATCCAGGATTTATTGCGCGCGGGCGACAAGGGATTGGCTCGTCCAATCCACGTCTTCAACTGCGCTCCCAGCCCGAAGATATTTTCGATCAGCGTGAAGATCGATCCGGCAAATGCGGTGTGGGCGGCCTACGGCGGCGCGGCGATCCGAGTCGAAGTCCGGCCGGATTTTGGATGGTTGAACCTAATCGTCGCGGCTTTCGTGCCCAAGCTTCACGCATGGTTCGATCCGAAGGACGGATTCGCGTTCGTCGGCGACGAAGCCACGCGCTACTACAAGGGCCCGCGGATCATGCTGGTGAAGACCCGTTGAGACGGGTCCACAGGGGCCGCGACGCTTGAGATGCTTGAGCCAGACTGCTCGGCAACGTGATGCCCGTTGAGACCGGAGCGGTCGTTGCGGTAGCGGGGCGGTCGTCGCTGCGACGACCGCGCAGGGAAAGAGGTCGCCTGAGAGCGCGGATAGGATGTGTTTCGCTGAGTGACAGCCAGTGAAAAACTAAAAGTGGACGATGCCCTCGCCGTCGGGATGGCGCGCATTTTTTGCGGGTTTGGGCTTTCGATACTGAAACGAGGTCTTGCACTGCTGGCAGGTGCCTTCGGGCTGTTGGCCGCTGCGGCGGACCAGTTTTACGTAGCGCACGGTACCGCCGTCGCACAGATGAGCAGCGACGGGGAAGTCGTACACCGTACGGACCGTGATTTTCTCGCTCATTCTCCGCTAGTGCTCCTCAATTCAGTTGGTCTCTCCCGCCATTTGGTACGCACGACGACTTTTTTCGTTTCAACTTTTCAACCACGCGCCCGAGTCAGACTCGAATCAAACAAGATAGTGAAATCGCGGCGGCGATCAATCTTTTTGACGATCAATTCGGAAATATTTTCAGTTTTTTCGGTCTTTCACTTTTCAGCGATGCCGCGGACGCCTTGAGTTCGAGCGCATGGATACGGCTTGTGCTAGTTTTTTCGACGAATCGATGGAACGCCGGCTCACAAAACTGCTGGTCGCCAATCGCGGCGAAATCGCGCTTCGGATCATCCGCAGTGCGCGCCTGTTCGGCCTGAAAACCGTGGCTGTCTATTCGGCGGCGGACGCGAAAAGCGCACACGTCGGCGCGGCTGACGAGGCAATTGCGATCGGACCCGCCCAGCCCGCAAAGAGCTACCTCGACATCGCGGCGATAATCGCGGCCGCAAAGCATTGCGGCGCCGACGCGATTCATCCGGGCTACGGATTTCTCTCCGAGCGTCCCGAGTTCGCGCAGGCTGCGGCCGATGCGCAGATCGTGTTTGTCGGGCCGCGGCCGGAGGTGATGGCGGCGCTCGGCGACAAAGTCGCGGCACGGCGAATCGCAGTTGCAGCCGGGGTTCCGGTGGTGCCGGGAATCGAAGCCGCGGAAATTTCCGCGACGCGCGAGTTTGCCGCGCTCGTGGGCTACCCGCTTGTGGTCAAGGCTGCGGCAGGCGGAGGCGGACGCGGGATGCGTGTGGTTGCGCAAGCCGCGCAACTCGAGAGCGCGCTGGGAGCGGCCGCGCGCGAAGCCGCGGCGGCGTTCGGCGACGGGCGGATATTCGTCGAAAAATATCTCGCGTATCCGCGCCATATCGAAATACAGTTTCTCGGCGACGATCACGGCGCCGTGGCCGCTTTCGGCGAGCGTGATTGCTCCATCCAGCGGCGGCATCAGAAGATTATCGAGGAGTCGCCGGCGCCCGGACTCACCGATCAAATGCGCGCGAAAATAATCGACGCGGCGCTGAAACTCGCGCGCGCGGCGCGCTACACCAACGCCGGCACCGCCGAGTTTCTGGTCGAGGGCGACAACTTCTACT
This sequence comes from Candidatus Binatus sp., assembly GCF_036567905.1. Lineage (NCBI taxonomy): Bacteria > Candidatus Binatota > Binatia (SeqCode) > Binatales (SeqCode) > Binataceae (SeqCode) > Binatus (SeqCode) > Binatus sp. (SeqCode). The sequence continues at coordinate 29,010 of NZ_DATCTO010000060.1, read as the reverse complement.
TCCTCGAAGTCAATGCGCGCCTGCAAGTCGAGCATCCCGTGACCGAGATGCGCTTTGGGTGCGACCTGGTATGCGAGCAATTGCGGATCGCGTCGGGCGGCAAGGCGCCGGTGCCGGCGGCCCCGCGCGGCGCGGCGATCGAATGCCGAATCAACGCCGAGGATCCCGAGCATGACTTCCGGCCCGCGACCGGAACCGTGCTTCATCTGAGCGTCCCCGGCGGACCGGGCGTGCGCTTCGACTCGCATCTGGCGCGCGGCGCCGAAGTGACGCCGTGGTACGACGGTCTGCTCGGCAAGCTGATCTGCTACGGCGCCAATCGCGAGGAGGCGCGCGGCAGGCTGGTCAATGCGCTCGACGAGTTCGCCTTGCTTGGCGTGACGAACAACGCCGCCTACCTGCGCGATATCGTAGCGAGCGGGCAATTTCGCGACGCGAAACTCTCCACGCGCTTCATCGACTCATTCTTTTCAGGGTGGGAGATCGGCAAGTCTGAAATCGATGCGGCAATTGTGGCGGCGGCGATTACCGGCGGCGGCGCGATGGGCGATATCCCGTCAGACGGCGCTGCGTTGCCGGCCGGCGCTGAGCGCCGTTCGCCGTGGGACGATCTCAAAAACTTCGAGCTGTGGGGATCGCGGCGATGAAGCTCACGCGCGTGGGCGACTCGCGCGAGATCGACGCCGAAGTGATCTCGCGCGACGGCAGCACGATTCGCGTCCGCATCGGAGACCGGCAACTCGCCGCGGAGTTCACGGCCAATGCGGACGGCGGCGGGGTGCTTACGATCGACGGCCGGCGCTACCTAATTTTCGGCGCGCGGCGAAAGGATTCGATACTCGTTTCAGTCGGTCCCGCGTCCTTCGAGTTCATGCCCGCGGAAGCGGCTTTCCGGCGCCGCGCGCGCGGGCTCGCAGCGCCGGAAATCATCGCGCCGATGCCCGGCAAGGTGCTCAAGCTGATGGTGCGCGATGGCGACCTGGTCGAGGCCGGACAGGCGCTGGTCGTGATCGAAGCGATGAAAATGGAAACCACGCTCGCCGCCGAGAGCGCGGCGATGGTGAAACATGTTCGCGTCGAGGAGGGTCAGATGGTCGATCACGGCGCGGTGCTGATCGAGCTTAGTCCGTCTCCGGCTTCGTCAGGTCGCGAATCCGCGCCTCGAGTCGAGTGATCCAATCGTCGAAGTCACCGTCGCGCTCGACGACTATCTCCAACTTGCCGCCTTTCAAAATCGAGACGCGCCCCGGATGCGCGGTGCGCAGCGGAATCACAACCGCCTCGCGCGAAATTCCCATCGGTTCAATCACCGCGAAGATTTTTTCAATTTCCTTCAGCGTTACGGCCTTGAGCATGGGCGCGCCTCGTGCGAGCAGGCTCTTTACTTAAATCGCCGGCGTCGTAAGCTCAAGGCGGCGGCGCAATATCGTTCGGCGGAGGATCGCGTGTTTGGCACAATCAAGAAGGTAGTCAAGGACAAGGGCTTCGGCTTCATCATCGCGGACGACGGCGGCGACGAAGTTTTCTTTCATCGCTCGGCGCTGTCGCCCAAGGTCTATTTCGACGACCTGCGCGAGGGCAACGAAGTTCAGTTCGACGTCCGTCCGGGCGAGAAGGACCGTCAGGCATTCAACCTGCGCCTGCGGTGACTCCGCAACTGATCCGGAATCCGCCGCTCATCGCGCAAGAGCGAGCCAGCGCTTCATCAGTCCCGCGACCAGTGGCGTGAGCCGCGTGCGCGTGTAGAGTCCCGCGGCGCGGCGGATCGCGTCGGCCTGGGTCGGGTATGGATGGATCACGTCACCGAGGCGGCCCAATCCGACGCCTGCGGCGATCGCGGCCGTGAGTTCCGAGATAATCTCGCCCGCGTGGCTCGCGACCACCGTCGCACCGACGATCCGATCGCTCCCCTGGCGGACGTGCAGCTTCACGAAGCCGTCGGTTTCTCCGTCCAGCACCGCGCGATCGACCTCGGCCAGTTCCTGGGTATAGGTCGCGACCGTGATTCCGCGCTGCTTCGCCTCGGCCTCGTATAGTCCGACGTGCGCTATTTCAGGATCGGTATAGGTACACCATGGAATAGTCAGCCGGCTGGCGCGCTTAAGTCCGAAGAACAGTGCGTTGCGGAGTATGATTCGCGCGTGCGCGTCGGCCAAGTGAGTAAACTTGTATGGCGATGCGACGTCGCCGGCGGCGTACACTATCGGATTGGTCGTGCGCAGGTAGTCATCGACCTTCACGCCGTTTTGCCGGTCGTATTCGATCATCGCGGCTTCGAGATTCAACCCCTCGACCGCGGGGACCCGCCCGACGCCGATCAAAATCTCGTCGGCGATAATCTCGCGGCTGATGCCGGCGCGCTGGGTCGCGATTATTTTTTCATTGCCGCGCAATTCGACGCCGGAAATCCTGCATCCGGTGATGATTTCCACGCCGTCGCGGACGATAGCGCGCTCGACCCGCTCTGCGGCGTCGCGATCCTCGCGAATCAGGATTTGCGGGGCGACTTCGAGGATGGTGACCTGCGCGCCGAATCGCGCAAACGTCTGCGCAAGTTCGCATCCGATCGGCCCGGCGCCAATCACGGCGATTCGCCGCGGCAACTCGGTCAGCGAAAAAACCGTCTCGTTGGTCAGATAGCCGGCCGCTGCAAGGCCCGGTATCGGGATCGCGGCGGCGCGCGCTCCCGTGGCGATCGCGGCCTTTCTGAAACGAAGCTTCCTGCCGTCCACCTCTACGCAGTCAGGCCCGGTGAAACGACCGTCGCCGATAAACACGTCGACGCCCAGGGAGCGAAATCGATTGGCGGAGTCGGTCGGGCTGAGTTCGGCGCGCAGCCTGCGCATCCGCTCCATCACGGCCTGAAAATTTACCCGCACACCCGCCGGGACCTCGACGCCAAAGCGGCCCGCGTCGCGAACTGCGGCGGCCGCTCGCGCCGAGCGGATCAGCGCCTTGGACGGAACGCATCCGAAGTTCAGGCAATCGCCACCCATCAGGTCACGCTCGACCAGCGCAACCTTCGCGCCCAAAATGGCGGCGCCCGCAGCGATCACGAGACCCGCGGGGCCGGCTCCGATCACCACCATGTTGTAGCGGCGCGCGGGCTCGGGGTTGATCCATGCGGCGGGATGCAGATTTTCAGTCAGCGCGAGGTTGTAAGCGTCGAGCGGCTCATGCTTCAGCGCGTGCGATTCCATCGATGTGTCCCCTGGCTAGGTCTTTTCGCGGAGCGCCCGGGCGCCGATTCGCGTTGCGTACACGACGACCGCGACCGTCGCGATGAATCCGACCGCGGAGAGCGCCCATCCGGCGGGCGTGCGCCGGGCGCTGCCCCCGGCCGCGCGCGCGAGGTCGCCGCTCAGCGAGCCGATATACACGTAGAGAATTGTGCCGGGAATCATCCCGGCCCACGACGCAAAAAAGTAGTCGCACAGCGTCACGCGCGTCAGCCCGTAGGCATAGTTGAGCAGGTTGAACGGAAACACGGGAGACAGCCGCGTCAGGACAACTATCTTCCATCCTTCCACCCCGACCGCTTCGTCGATCGCTTTGAACTTCGCGTTGCCTTCGAGTCTCGCGCTCACCCAGTCGCGCGCAAGGTAACGGCCCACGAGAAAAGCCGCCGTGGCGCCGAGCGTCGCGGCGATCGAAACGTAGATCGATCCGCGCACCACGCCGAAAATCACGCCGGCGCCAATCGTGAGGATCGACCCCGGAAGCAGCGCGACGCACGCCGCGATGTAGATTGCGATGAACGCGACCGGCGCCAGCGCACCCAGCCCGGCAATCCAGTCAAGCGCGTTCGTCAGCCACGGTCCGGCGCCGATGCGATGCGCACCGTAGAGGATCGCGATTGCGGCGGCGGCGATCAGCAGAATTTTCGGGCGAAGGAAACCGGGGGCTGGGCTGGACGCGGTGGTCATCTTGAGGTTCCGGGATTGGCAGCTCGCGGGGCGGACAATTTTTTTGGTTTCCACCGCGCCATCGCGGGCTGCTTATAATGCCACCGGGGATTGTGTAATCCTAATCCGCATGTCGGTCCACGATCACCAGAAACACGCGCGCGTAAATCTCAAGGTCGGCGTCATCACCGCCAGCGATTCGCGCAGCCCGGAAACTGACGAGAGCGGCAAGCTCATCCGCACTTTGCTCGAGGCAGCCGGTCACCTGGTGGCCTACTACGAAATCATGCCCGATGACGGTGAGAAGATTTCCGCCGCGCTGGTCAATAATTTGCCCAATCTCGACGCGATTATCGTCAACGGCGGCACCGGTATTACCGCGCGCGACGGCACCGCCGAAGTCGTGAAGTCGGTAATCGACAAGGAGCTCGCAGGCTTCGGCGAACTGTTCCGGATGCTTTCGTTTCAGGAAATCGGAGCCGCCGCGATGATGAGCGGCGCTGTTGCCGGAGTGCGCCATGGCAAGTTCGTGGCCGCGATTCCCGGTTCCCCCGACGCGTGCCGGCTGGCGATGGAGAAGCTGCTGATCCCCGAGCTCGGGCACATCGCTTATCTGCTGAGTCTATGAACCAGTGAACAAGTTCACGATCAAACTGTTCGCGACGCTTCGCGAGCGGGCGCATACGACCGAGCTGACGCGCGAGTTCCCAGACGGCACCACCGTCGGCGAGATCTGGAGACATCTGGTCGGCGAATTTCCCGCGCTCGGCGGGCATCACAACTCTGTGGGCTTCGCCGTCAACCAGGAATATGTGGACGGCAGCTTCAAGCCGCGGATGGGCGACGAGATTGCCTTCATTCCACCCGTCAGCGGCGGCACGGATACGCCGGCCTACGTCGGCAAAATCACCATCGGCCGCCATCCGATCGACTTAGCCGCGCTGGAACGCGAAGTTGCCGACCCTGCGGCCGGTGCAATCGTATCGTTCGCCGGTTCCACTCGCCGCGACAACGCAGGCCGGGTCGTGATTCGCCTCGAGTACGAAGCCTACGAGCCGATGGCGCTATCCGAGATGCGCAAGCTCGCGGCCGAGGCCGGCGCGCGATGGAAAATCGTGCGCATCGCGATCTCGCATCGCATCGGCGTCGTCGAAATAGGAGAGACATCGGTGGCGATTGCGGTCTCGGCGGCGCATCGCGCAGAGGCGTTCGAGGCTTGCAGGTTCGCGATCGACCGCCTGAAAGAAATCGTCCCGATTTGGAAAAAAGAGCATTTCGAGGGCGGCGAGGTATGGATCGGCTGCCAAACCTCGCATCCGCCGGCGCTTGAATAGGCCGCGCGCGAATAAGCGCCTCAGCACCCCCATTATTGACCGGGCGGACAGTTACCAGTTACAAACATAAGATGGCGTTGGGCGAAACATCGGTCGAAAAAATCATCCTGGCTGAGCCGCGCGGCTTCTGCGCCGGCGTCGATCGCGCGGTCGAGGCGGTCCGCAGCGCGCTGCGCTCCTACGGCCGCCCGCTCTACGTGCGCCATCAGATCGTCCACAACCGTTTCGTCCTCGAAGCGCTAGAACGCGAAGGCGCGATTTTTGTCGAGAGCCTCGACAAGGTTCCCGCCGGCCAGCGCGTGATCTTCAGCGCTCATGGGGTCGCGCCCAGCGAATGGGATCGCGCCAAGGATCGCGCTCTGCGCGTTATCGATGCCACCTGCCCGCTCGTTACCAAGGTCCATCTCGAAGTCCAGAAATACGACGACGAGGGCCGCACCGTGATCCTCATCGGCCACGCCGGCCACGAGGAAGTGAAGGGCACGCTGGGCGTCGCGCCCGGCAAGGTGGTGCTGGTCGGCAGCGTGAGCGAGGCGCGCACCGTCAAAGTCGAGAATCCCGAGCGCATCGCGGCTGTCACGCAGACCACGCTCAGCGTTGACGACACCCGCGAGATCATGGAAGCGCTCAAGCAACGGTTCCCCTCGATGCAGGAACCCAGGACCGACGACATCTGCTACGCGACCCAGAACCGCCAGAACGCGGTCAAGGAACTGGTGCAGGTCAGCGATGCGGTCCTGGTGGTCGGCTCGAAGCAGAGTTCAAATGCGAATCGGCTGGTCGAGGTCGCGCGAATGCGCGGGGCGCGCGCGTTCCTGGTCGATTCGATCGCCGACGTCGAGCCCGCGATGCTCGCCGGTGTGCGCGCCCTCGGCCTGACCGCGAGTGCTTCCTCTCCCGAATGGCTGGTCGAGGAAATTATCGGTGCGTTCGCCCGCTCGGGCGCCGAGGTCGAGTTGCTCAGCGTCGCCAAGGAGCGGGTGCATTTCCCGCTCCCGATGCCCGCGGACTGAGCCGCGCGGCAATTTCCGCCAGCCATCTGCCGACGCACGCCCGTTGCATTTCGCCTTGACAATTCTGCGCCATTGCTTGCAGACTCATCCCGATTTTGCCAAACCCTGAGAGGAATATTCCGATGCGAACAGCTATCGTGCGCGCGCTCGTACTGCCCATCCTGCTGGCCATCCCGTTCGTCAGCGGATGCCAGTCCGAGGCGAAGAAACATCTATACAAAGCTGAAGATCTGTTCGAAAAGCGCGATCTCGAAGGCGCCAAAAAAGAACTCGAGCGGTCGATAAAAGCCGACCCCACCAGCCTCGACGCGCACAAGTCTCTCGCGCATATAGATGAAGCGCTCGGCGATGACGAAGGCGCCGCGCGCGAGTACGAGGCAGCCTCGGCGCTCGATTCCACCGATCAGAAACTCCTCGACAAGGCGCGGCTCTACAAGCAGCTCGAGAACATGGCGAATTCTTCGGGCAAGTCGCTCGATGACATCAAGGCGGGCAAGGTCGCCGACGGCGTCCGCAATCTCAAGGACATCATCTTCACCACCAGGATTCCGGCGGCCCGTCAAAAGGCGGTGCACGCGCTCGGCGATGCAATCCCGATCATCGAAAAAATCGGCGACCAGCAGGTGCAGGACAAAAAGTACGCCGACGCCATCAATACCTACGATCAGGGCGTCCGGGCCGCGATGCTCCTGGCCAGGGCGCACAAGCTGGAAGCGCTCGGGCCCGAGGCCGACCCGATGATGCACAAGATCAACCAAGCCGCCAAGGCCGCTGGCACGCCCGACGCGAACTTCAAGCTGTTCAATGACGTGATCGGCGATTATCCCGACGACAAGGTCGCCAACCTCGAATTGGCGCAGATCTATCTAAGCAAGACTCCGCCCGACTATGACACCGCCGCCGATTTGGAAGAGCGCGGCGGCGCGCCCGACGACGAGGTTCGCAAGCTCCGCGACCTGGCCAAGAAGCATCGCAAGTGAGATGAGCTAGAGTCGCAATCGAGGCCCGATGCGCCGGCGCGGCTATATCGCGGTCGAAGGCCCCATCGGGGTCGGCAAAACGAGCCTCGCGCAGGCGCTCGCCCGTGAGCTGGGTGCGCGGCTGATGCTCGAGGATGCCGACAACAACCCGTTCCTGCCCCGCTTCTACCAGGATCCCGACAAGTACGCGTTTCCCGCGCAGCTTTATTTCCTGCTCACCCGCCACAGCCAGCAGCGCGAGCTCAAGCAGCAGGATCTCTTCACCCAGGCCACAGTCGCCGACTATCTCTTCGCCAAGGATAAAATCTTCGCCGCCTTGAATCTCGTCCCCGACGAACTCAAGCTCTACGACAACGTGTACAAGCTGCTCGACGCCGAGATCGCCCGCCCCGACCTCGTCGTTTACGTGCGCGCCACCATCGAGGTGCTGGCCGAGCGGCTGCGCAAGCGCAATCGCGATTTCGAGCGCCACATCAGCTTCGACTACCTCGAGCGCGTGTCATCGGCCTACCGCGATTTCTTTTTCTACTACGACGAGGCGCCGCTGCTGGTCGTCGATACTTCGGACCTCGACTTCGTCGCCAATCCCGAAGACCTCGGCGAGCTGATTCGCGAGATCGATCGCGCCGGCGCCGGCACTCAATACTTCGTCCCGCGCAAGAGCTGACTGCTTTCGTTCGCCGCCGCCCTACGCGTCGCGATCGTTAAACGCGATCTCGATATTGTCCGCCAGCTTGAAGTCCTTGTCGGTCACGCCGCCGGCATCGTGCGTCGAGCATGAGAACGTGACCCGCGTGTAGTTGATTGCAATGTCGGGATGATGGTCGGCGGCCTCGGCGATCTCGGCGACCTTTTGCACGAATTCGATGCCGTGCAGGTATTCTTTGAACTTGAACATTTTGCCGATGGCGTTGTCCTTGTACTCCCATCCGGGAAGCGCCTTCAGCTTCTCTGCGATTTGCTCCGCGCTGAGTTTCGCCATCTTGAGATCCTCCAGAGAGTTCTTATCGACAACTTCATCATACCGCACTGAGAGCGCTCGCCGTTATACCAGTCGCGCGCGCCTGTGGTAATACAGGCTCAAGCGGACCGAAACGTAAACAGGGGACACTGAAAAGACGATGGCGAACAAATACGTTACCGACGAAGCTCGCAAGCAAATCGGCAAGGTCTCCGAACCGCGGACTTACGAAGTCGAGCGCGGCGCGATTCGCCGCTTCGCCGAGGCGATCGAGGATCCTAATCCGCTCTTCAACAGCGAACGCGACGCGCGCAAGACCCGCTTCGGCGCCGTGATCGCGCCGCCCACCTTCTGCCGCTCGATGGGCGCGCCGATCCCCAACATCAGGCTCGACATGCCGACCTTGCGCGGCCTCGACGGCGGCTCGGATTGGGAGTACTTCGTGCCGATTCGCGCCGGCGACCGCATCACCGTGCAGTCCAAGCTCGTCGATTTGCGCGAGGCCGCGGGCCGCCTCGGCCCGATGGTCTTCACTGTCGTCGAGACCACTTACACCAACCAGTTCGGCGAGCTCTGCGTCATTCAACGCTCGACCGGAATCCGTTACTAGAGTTGCGCGAGAGGATGCCCACGATGGCGAAGCAAATTTATTTCGAAGACGTCGAAGTCGGCACTGAAGTCGGCCCGCTCGAAAAAAATCCGACCACCCAGCAGCTCGTCAGGTACGCCGGCGCCTCGGGCGACTTCTATCAAATCCACTACGACAAGGATTTCGCGCTCGGCAACGGTCTCCCCGGCGTGATCCTGCACGGCGCGTTGAAGAACGCCTTCCTCGGCCATTTGATGACCGACTTCGCCGGCGAGCATGGATGGCTGCGCAAGCTCGGCGTGCAGTACCGCGGGATGGATCAGCCCGGCGCCAAGGTCGTCGCGCGCGGCAAGGTCTCCAAAAAATACACCGACGGCGGCCATCACATGGTCGATTGCGAAATCTGGCTCGAGAACGCCAAGGGCGAAAAGACCACCCCCGGCTCCGCCACCGTCATTCTGCCCTCGCGCGCCGCGAGCTGACGAGGTAACACGTGATGCCGATCCGGCGCGAGTTCCCGCCGCGATCGCTGGACGCCGCCGCCCTCAATGAGGGCCGCGTCGATCCGCATTACACCAAGGTGCTGCTGCGGCTGCTCGCCGCGCACGCGATGGCCGAGAAACTCACCGCGCTCGGCTACCAGCGCGCGCTCGCGGCGCTCGACAATCCCGCGCTGCGTCCCACCGTCGAGAAAAATTTCGCCGAAGAAAAAAAACACGCGCGGTTTATCTACGACGCGCTCGAAGAACTCGGAGTTTCCCAGCAAGCCGCCGACCGCTCGATGATTTCCGTGCTCAAGGCGCCGTCCTTCGATGCTCCCAGCTACTTCGCCGCCAAGGCCGCCGGCGAGCTTGACCTGCTGATGGCGTCGCTCAGCCTCGATACCACCGGCCTCATCATGATCGGCGAAAACTACCGCCAGTCCAGCTATGTGCCCCATGCGCGCGCCGCCGAAATAATTCTCGATGAGGAAACCGATCATGAAATCTTCGCCTCGCGGCAGCTTGGCGACGCCGTCGAGCGCTTCGGCGCCGACGCGGTCAACGACGCGCTGCGCCAATGGATCCCGCGCGCGGTGAACTTCTTCGGACCGCCCGGCACCGGCTTCACCTACGACTGCATCCGCTACGGTTTGAAGTCGCGCGACAACCAAGAACTGGCTGAGCTGTACGTCACGATGCTATCGCGCCGCTGCGAGCAGCTCGGTCTCGAAATGCCGGTGTTAACGCCCACCTATCCCCACCGGCTCGCCTGAACCTGCGTCGCGTCGATCATCCGTCGGCGTCCAGCGCGCGCAATGCCAGGCCGCGCGCGACCGACGTGAACTCGTCACCCATTCGGATTCGATCGGCGCCAAAGCGTTCGATGAAAATGCGGCGCACCGCGGGCACGAACGACGAACCTCCGGTCAGGAACACGCTGTCGATCGCGCCGGGCTCGAGCGCGACCGTCCTCATCAGTCGATCGACGCATCCGGCGATCTGTTCGAGGTAGCGCGCAATCCAATCTTCGAAATCGCGGCGCGCAACCGTCTTTTCGATCAGGACCGGCGGATCGGAAAACATGAAGTCCGCCGCTTCCAGCGCGGATAACCCGAGCTTGGTCTTCTCCACTGATCGAAACAGAAAGTAGCCGAGATCGTTTTCCACGATATGAATCAGCGCGGCGATCTTTTCGGGCTCGAACGATTCCCGCTTCAGTTCCTCGAACCTGAGCATCGTCGAACGAGCCTTCAGGAACGACAGATAATGCCATCGCTCGAGCCTGGTGTACGGCCAGGTCGGCGCCGGCAGCACCATCCCGTAAGGCGAGCGGTACTTGGTGCCGCGGCCGAGCGCGGGCGCGACCAGGCGCCGCATGACGCGGCCGTCGAAGGCGTCGCCCGCGACGGCGACGCCGTCGTTGCCCAAAATCTCGTAGCGCGCCCCGCCATGCTTCGCGGCCGTTCGCGCCTTCAGTCGCAGCACCGAGAAATCGCTGGTGCCGCCGCCGAAGTCCGCAATCAGCACCGTCTCGTCGCGCGTGATTCGAAGCGCGTAGTCATACGCCGCCGCAACCGGTTCGTACTCGAACGCCACGTCGGCCCATCCCGCACGCCGAATCGCGACGTCCAGCCGGCTTCGCGCCAGCGCCTCGTCCGGATTGCCGGCAGCCGCGAAATGGACCGGGCGTCCGACCACGATTCGCGGCGGCAACTCGCCGAACTGCGCGATCGCGCCGTCGCGGAGCGCGCTGATGATCGGCGCAATCAAATCTCCCAGCGAATACGTTTCGCCAATGATGTCGGTGGATTCGAAAGTCTTGTCGGCGAGAAACGACTTGAGCGATTGTACCAGCCGCCCGTTGCCGGCGGCTGCGAGGTAGCGCCGAATCGCGTCGTTGCCGACCGAGACCGCCGAATCGGTACCGCCGGTTTCTTCCGGCGCCTCGAAAAACAGAATCGAGCGCAACGTCTCGGACTGGTCGCCACCCTCGGCGGCGGGAAAACGCGCCAGGCGCGGCGAACCGTCAGCGCCGACGATCGCAATCGCGCTGTTGGTGGTGCCGAAATCGAGGCCGACCGCCTCCACTTTAGCCGCGGCCGGAGCGCTGGCGATGTCCCGCATCATGCGTTCACGATTAAGGCGCGTTGTACCGTTGTCAACGTTGAGCAAGACGCATATACTCGCCAAACCCTCAGGATGACGATCGCATTGCGACTGCTCGTCCGACACAATCCGGTTCCTTAGCGGACGAGATTTCCTCGTCCGCATTTTTTTCAGTGGCGCATCGCCAGTGCGCGCAGGAAGGAAATAATGCCGCCGGAAATTCGTGAGTCTGAAGTCGCCGCGCAATGGGATCGCAATGCCGACGTGTGGGCCGACCAGGTTCGCAACCGCTGGGACATCTTTCGCGAGCATTGGAACAATCCCGCTTTCCTGGAATTCGCCGGCGACTTGAGCGGGAAGGCCGTGCTCGATGCCGGATGCGGCGAGGGCCACAACACGAGGATCTTCGCGCGCCGCGGCGCTCGCATGACGGGGGTGGATCTGTCCGCCAAAATGATCGAGTTCGCGCGCCAAGAAGAACTCCGCGAACCGCTGGGAATCCGCTACGAACGCGCTTCGTTCAGCAACCTGGCAACTTTCCGCAAAGAGTCATTCGACGCGGCCGTCTCGACGATGGCGCTGATGGACGGTCCTGATTTTCCAGGCGCGATGCGGGAAATCGCACGCGTGCTGCGCCCGGGCGGGACGCTCGCGTACAGCATCCTGCATCCCTGTTTCGCGACCAAGGGGATGGGCTGGGTGAGAGACGGTTCGGGGCGCGCCATCAAATTCACCGTCGCGGATTATTTCAACAGCGAACCGTTTGTCGAGCGCTGGAAGTTCGGCCATGCGCCCAACGCGTCGCAGGTCGAGGACTTCGGCGTGCCGCGCTTCGATCGCACGCTGGCCGACTACGTCAACCCGACCATCGCGGCTGGTCTGCGGCTCGAGGAGATTTGCGAGCCGCGCGCCCCCGAGTCCGCATGCGCGCTGTATCCAGAGGCGTTTGCAAAATTTCGCGATCACATCCCGTGGTTCTTCTACGTTCGCGCATCGAAGTCGTGAGACAAAATATGATTCGTACGCTGACAGGAATCCTTGCAGTTGCCGTTTGCATGATGCTCGCCGGATGCGGCGCGCAGGGCGAACCGTATCAGCCGATGGCGACTCCCGCGTCCAAGAGCGTCATCTACATTTACCGGCCGTACCAGGTTCTCAGTTCGCAGGCGACTCCGATGATCGCTTGCGGCCATGAGAGCATTGAATTGGAACCAGGTGGCTATTTCGCGTTCGTCGAGGACAGCGGACCGGTGACTTGCGCGGCCGCAACCGGCGCCAAGACGGAGTACAAATTCGATGCGCGCGCGGGCGAGCAATACTTCATCAGGGAGGATGTCGATTCCGTCGGACTCGGCAGCCAGGTGCGATTCAGCTTGATGAATGCCGCGGTGGCCGGCGACGAAATCAAGGAATGCAACCGCCAGGGAATTAAACAGTGAATCCGGCAGCACCGTCGCATCGTCGAGGACTCGTGCCCGTTTCGGCCACGAGGGCTCGGGCTGGCGCCGATTGCAGCGGCAGCTATTTCTTCGCGAGATACGCCATCCCGATGCGGGCCGGCGTGAGATTTATTCCAAACTCATCGACCAGCGGCTTGATGTTGCACGCGTTGTCGGCCGTGACAAACGTGACCGCGTCGCGCGACAGCATCGGCTTGGGCAGCTTTTCCAGCAGGCCGCCGATCGTGCGCATGATGCCTTCCGGAATATGAAACAGCGGGCGGCGATGTCCGCTCGCGTCCATGATGATCCGCATCATCTCGTCGAACGTCATCAGTTCCGGGCCGCCGATTTCGTAAGTTCCGTTGCGGCCGCGCCCCGACACCGCGAGCATCACGCACGCCGCTAGATCATCGACGAGCACCGGCTGAACTTTCTGCCGCCCGGTGCCGGGCACGCCGAAGACCGGCGCGAAACGGATCGCGCGGGCCAGCCCGTTTACAACTTTGTCCTCCGGTCCGTACACCAGCGACGGGCGGAAGATCGTGTAGGCCAGGCCCGACTCGCGGATCGCGCGTTCGGCTCGGCCTTTGGCGCGAAAGCCGGGATGGGTGCTGTTCTCGTCGGCAGCGGCGCCGCTGATGTAGATGAATTGCCGCACACCGGCCTGCTTCGCCGCGTCGATGAGCGCGACCGCGCCGGCGTAGTCGATTCGCTCGAAGGTGAGGCCGCGTCGCGGATTTTCGACCGGATAGCCTTCGAACTGGATCGCATCGACAATCGTGTCCGCGCCCTGGAGCGCATCCTTGAGCGATGCGGGCTGTTCGATGTCTGCGCGAACAAACTCGATGCCGGGTAGATCGAGCCGCGCGCGCGCCGCCTCGGGATTTCGCGTGAGCACGCGCACCCTGATTTCGCCCGAAGCGAGCAGGCGCCGCGCGATCGCGCGACCGATGAATCCCGAGCCGCCCGCAAGAGTGACGGTCTTTGCGCCCATCGATTGATTCTGAGCTCGAATCCGCGGCGAAGCTACCGGCTTTGCCATCCAAAGAGGAACGGCTCGCGCGCGACCAAGCTAGACGTGCTTTCGATGGGGTCGATGAGTGACGGGGCGCGGCGTCCGGCGGCGGCGGATCCGTCGCAACGGATGCAGCTTCGCTCTCAAGCCCGGTTTCTCGGCGTGCGGTACGTCGATGAGCGGGGTCAGCGAGAAGCGCGAGACTTCCGGCGGGCAGTTGATGCGGATCCTGAGCCAAAACGTGCCCAGACCGCGATTGGTGTAGATGTAAAAGTCTTCGTAGCGGTTCAGGCCCGAGTAGAATTCTTTGCCGATGCGCAGGACCGATTTGAGCGGCGATCCATAAAACGGAATTCGCACGACGCCGCCATGCGTGTGGCCGGAGAGCATCACGCCCGGCTTCAGATGGCGCGTGTACAGCGCGGTGTCGGGATTGTGCGCCAGGACGATCGTGCAGTCATCGCGCTTGACCTCGGCAAACGCGCGCGCAGGCTCCGCGCGCCGCGACCACAAATCGTCAATGCCGACGATTACGAGTTGCTCGTTGCGAATGAAGAGCCGGCGGCTGTCATTGGCGAGCACGTCGGCGCCGGCGCGCTTGAGCGCATCGGTGATCCGCTCGGCCGACGACCAATGGTCATGATTGCCGAGGATCGCAAACAGGCCCGACTGCGGACGCAGATTCCTGAGCGCTTCGCGAAACGGGCCCAGATAGCGATGCATCGTGTCGGGGCCGGAAAAATAATCGCCGGTGAGAAAGACCAGGTCGGGATGCTGTTGATTGATGGCTTCGACCGCGAGCGCCAATCGTTCCAGATCCTCGTCGCGATCGACGTGAAAGTCGCTTATCTGGCATGCGACCAGTCCGCGCAAAGCCCCCGGCAATCCGCGCACCGGCAAATCCACCTTGGACAGCTGAATCGCGTCGATCGTGCGCCGCCACATTCGATGCAGCGGGCGCAGCGCCAGCGGAGGCTTCGCCTTGGCAGGGCCGGCAGCGCCAACGGGCGGCTGGTGCGGAAGCAAGTCGTCTATGAGTTCGGCAGTGGACATCGAATGATCGATACTAGAATACTTCGACCAGGCGGCGGAAGGAGGATAGTTCGATGATCCTGTCGCCGGCTTCGTTGATTTCTTCGTGCTCGAGGTCCCAGGTATGCGGATGCGGTATGAAAACGGCGCGCAGACCGGCCGCGACCGCGGGATTGATGTCCGAGCGCGGACTGTTTCCAATCATAAAAGTCAGCGACGGATCGAGCTCCGCGTCGCGCACCAGCCGGCGATAGGCATCGACGTCCTTCTCGCGCGGAGTCTCGACCCGATCGAAGAGCGGACCGAGACCGGAACGCGCGAGCTTTTGCAACTGTTCGTCGCGCTGGCCCTTGGTGAAAATCAGCAGGCGGTGACGCCGCGCAAGCTGCTGAAGCGTGGGCTCGACGTCGGGCAGCAACGCGCAGTCGCGATCGAGCAGATGCGCGCCGATTCGCTCGATCTCGTCGCGCAAGCGGTCGTGACCCGCGGGCGCCAGTTCGGCAGCCGCCTGATGCAGCGCCATCACGTAAGGACGGCGGCCGTAACCATGGGTTTTGATAAGCCGCATTTCGGCGCGGCGCACCGCGGCGTGAATCTCGATGCGAGAGCTGCCGACGCCCGCGTCGCCAACCGCCGCAGCGAAGAAATCGAACGCCTCGAGAAAATGGATATTGGAATCCCAGAGCGTGTCGTCGGCGTCGAATACGAGGTTCAAAGACTCAGTCGGAGCAGAGGACATCTGCCTACAAGGTACCGGCGCGCGATGACGCGGGCAAATGCGCAGGGGTGACCCCTGCACCCAGTGAAAAGTGAAAAGTGAAAAGTGAAAAGAAAAGATGCGGGCGGAGTTTATCCTGAGCGAAGTCGAAGGACCCTGTTAGAACGTTTTTTGTGTCATCCTGAGCGCAGCGAAGCAACCCGGATCTTTTTCTTCGCCTCTCCCTGTGAGGCGAGCTTTGCATAACCGGATGTTGGTGCTGAAGCGATACGCGCTGGCGTGCGAGATCCTTCGCTGCGCTCAGGATGACACAAAAAAACAAGAGGCCCTCGTGTCATTCTGAGCGAAGGCTGCTGTAGCGAAGAATCTCGACGGGCGCCCTGGCGTCCGGCGTTAGTTACGCACAGCTCTCCCTGTAAGGGAGAGAGACAGAATGTGGTGCGGTCACCGGCTTTGCTACCCTTGTGTGCGTGCGCTTTCCCGATGCCGGTCGCAATGTTCAAGTATCATGACGGGGAGAAGCCTGTCCGCCATTTGTCCGTCGCACGGGGTTCTGCTAACTCACGGGTGAGGAAGCAACTCCCATCTCGACCTACGATCCACGCCTCAAGGGGAAGTAGATGTCTGATTTCGTTGAGGAACCACTCGCCTCGCGCGGTTTCGCCGATCTCGCCAAGCGGATACACGGATTGGCCGACGCTCTGCGCACCAAGCTGATGACCGACCGGGTGCAGACCACACCCTCGAAAATCGCCGTGATTTTCTTCTTCGGGAGATTCCTCAAAACATATCAGGCTGCCGTAGAACTTCTGCGAATGGGCTTTTGGCAGGACGCGGCGGTTCTAGCACGCGTTTTGAGAGAAGTGGAATATCAAGTTCGCTGGATAGTGACTGGTGGCGATGAGACTGCGCGACTCTTCTTGCAAGACTACCAGCGAAACCGACGGAGGGTCTTGCGCACAGTGGTGGAACACGGAGACCCTGAGATAAAGGTTAAGGCCCAAGAGATAGTTAACAGTACCGCTGCTGACGAGACGCTCGACGAATGGTGGCGAAATTGGTGGAGCAGGAAGCCGAATGAAGGAATCGGCTGGCTGGCCGAAAAGGTCGGACATAAGGCAGCACATCGGTTTGAATACGCGACGCTGTCTGCTTTCGTTCACACCTCACCAGCATTGATGGATTTCTATTTCCATGAGCCGACGGATGCGGTCGGCGTCGTCTTGGAGAGCCGACCGGGAATATCTGTAGAGAACCGCGAATTCGCAAATCTAGTGGTCTTCAGTATTTTTGCAGCGTCCGCCGACATATGCGGCGCTTTCGCACAGCGAATGGGATTCGGATTCGAAGACGAGCTTACGCGAATCGGCGACCAAATCCGCCAGTTCGCATCAGATCGTCCGCGACCGCAAGAGTGAGCCGCACGATAAACCACCGCCACGCCGCCGCGCTCGCGTTTGTGGGCTGGTATTTGATGGTGCCTCAACCAGATGCGCCGGGAAAAGCGCCCAACGTGAATGCTCCGCTGTCGCAATGGAATCAGATGGGCGCGTTCGACAGCGCTTCCAACTGCGAGAAAGAGAGAGAGTCTCGCCGTAGGTTGGCTGTCAAAGCGCTAGACGAAGTTCAACAGGAAATTGACGCTGTGCCCGACAGTAGGCAGCCACTTGCGAAGGTCGCTCCCAAAGTCGCGCAGGATTCCGTTGACGTAAGCAGTTTTGCGATAGGAATCGAGGCATCTAGCTGCGTCGCGTCCGACGATCCCCGCCTCAAGGGAAAGTAGCCGCCGCTGTTCGTCCGCAACATTGCGGGCGCGGCGCGAAACCGCACGGGCACAAGGGCCGGGCTACGCGCGGGCGGTGGGCAATGCGGCGGGCAGAATTATGAGCGCACCGGTCGAAGGATTGCGCCCGACGTACACCTCGGTCTGCTAGCCCGCTACCGCGCAGAAGCGAGCGCATCAGCGATCGTCTTCAAAGGCAAGACCAGTTTCAGACGGTCATCGAGCAGCCGCACTGCACCGAAACGCTTGTACCACTCGGCGGCGCGTTCGTTCTTCGCGTCAATCGCCAGCGCCACTCCGCCCACCTCGACAGCGACCGAAAGCGCGCGCCTGCCGGCGGCGAGCAAGATCTCCCCGCCCAGTCCGCCGCCCTGACTTGTCAGGTTTACGGCCAGCCGCGCGAGACGGAACACAGGCACTTCGTACCCGCCGAGTCGTCGAGTTATCGCGGCGGGGATCTTCGCAAATTCAATTGCGCCCGGACTGATCGTGTAATAGCCAAGGATGCGGACAGCGTCGCCTGGTGACACCGCCACAAAAGTCTTGGCGCCGCCGGATTCGTGATTTTGCCGCGCGTAGCGCCGTAGATACTCGTTGAGTTCCCGAGAGCCACAATCGAAATTCCTGCGATCGTGGCGGCGGCTGATTGCCTCCTCACGCCAGGCGATTCTACCGCTCACGCTTTGCCAGCCGCCTGGCTGCGGCGATCAGCGCTGCCGTGGGCTTAGGCGGTTTCTCCAACAATTGGAGCACACGCTTCGAATCACGCTCCGAAAGCACGATGCGCTCGGATCGCTCCACTACGCCACGCGCCACCGGAAGGACGTTGCGCATGATGAACCGCGTGAGGTCGAGCTGCTCATGCGCCGCCGCCTCGGAAATGAGCTGCTTTTCCTCGCGGGTTGCGCGTAGTTCGATCCGATCGTTTCGAGTAGCTGCGGTTGCCATCGCTCGGCCTCAATTGTTCTTCCAGCCAGGCCTTTGAATCTAGCGCACGTACGGCGTCCGTACAATGCTCTGCCGCGCGCGGCGCTGGTGTGCCTCGAAGTGGCTACGCGCGGGCAGAGGGAAGTGCGGCGGGTAGAATTATGAGCGCGCCCGTCGAGGGATTGCGCCCGACGTACACCTCGGTCTCGTAAACCCGCCGCAGATTCTCCACGGTCAGAACTTCCGCTGGTGTTCCATACGCGACCGCGGCCCCATCGGCGAGCAGCAGCACGCGATCGGCATAGAGCGCGGCGGCATTGAGATCGTGCAGCGTCGCAACGACGGCCATGCCGCGCTCGGCGCACAGCTCGCGAAAGCGCGCGAAAATTTCCGCGACGTGCTTGAGATCGAGAAATGCGGTCGGCTCGTCGAGCAGTGCAACCTTCGGCTCCTGTGCGAGCGCGCGGGCCAGGAACACGCGCTTGCGTTCGCCGCCGGACAGTTCCTGAACGTGGCGCGCGGCAAGCTCGAGCAGGTCGAAGCGGTCGAGCGCCGCGGATGCGATTTCCAAATCGTGCGGGCTCTCGAAGCCGAAGGCGCCGAGATGCGGCGCGCGTCCCATCAGCACGATTTCCAGCACCGTGAAGCGAAATGCGACCGCGTTTTCCTGGCCAACCGACGCAACCGTGCGCGCGAATTCCCGGCGATCGATCGAATCGAGCGGGCGGCCGAAAAGTTCGACGCTTCCCGCGCCCGGTTTTATCGAGCCGCCGAGCACCTTGAGCAGGGTGGACTTGCCTGCCCCGTTTGGACCGACGATGGCGAGCATTTCGCCGGCCGCCACTTCGATCGAGACGCCATGCAGCACGGGTACTCCCGGATATCCCGCGTGGATCGCGCTCGCACGCATGGCGGCGGCGGTGTCGCGCGATGTCGTCGTCATAGCGAAAGCGGTCTCCTGCCTTCGCGCCGCAGCATGTAGATGAAGAACGGGCCGCCGCAGAGCGCGGTGATCGCGCCGACGGGAATTTCGGCCGGGGCGATTGCGACGCGCGCGACCAGGTCCGCCGCGACCATGAATGCGGCGCCGCCGATCAGCGACGCGGGCAGCAGCAGCCGATGATCCGCGCCGAAGATCAATCTCAAAGTATGCGGAACGATCAGTCCGACGAACGAAATGATTCCGCTGACGGAGACCGCGGCGCCGATCATGACCGAGGTCGCAACGAAGATTGTGCGCCGCAGCCGGTCCACGTCAACCCCAAGTTCGGCAGCCGACTCGTCGCCGAGACTGAGCAGGTTCAGATCGCGAGCTTGAAACATCAGCACGGCGAAGCCGGCCAGTCCCAAACCCGCGACGCTCGCCGCTTCGCCATAGGTCGGCGCCTCGAGGCTGCCCATCAGCCAGAACAGGATGCTATGCGCGTAGTAGAAGTTGACGACGCTGTTCACCAGCATGATTGCCGCGCCCCAGAACGCGTTGAAAATCACGCCGACCAGCAGCAGCGTGAACGGCTCAAGCTGGCCGTCAACCATCGCGAGCCGGTAAACCGCCACCGTCGAGAGCAGCGCCGCGCCGAATGCGCACAGTGGGACGGCCGCCTCGCCGCCGCCGAGTTTCGCGGACATCACCAGCGCGAGTATCGCGCCGAGCGCGCCGCCGCCGGAGATTCCGAGGATGCCACCCTCTGCCAGCGGATTGCGCACGAGCGCTTGCAGAGCCGTTCCGACCGCGGCCAGCATCGCGCCGACGATCACGCCCATCAGCACACGCGGCAATCGGGCGCCGAAGAAAATCGCGTGATCGGGACTGGTGGGGTCGGAAAATGCGCGCACGAGGCTGATATGCGCGCTGCCAAACAGCGCGGCTGCGGCCGCGCAAACGATCAGCAGGATTGCCAGCGCCGCCAGTATCGAGAGCAGCCGCGAGCGCGTCAGGTGCGACGGCGGTTTGCTTGCGGCCGCGTTCACTGCTGTGCACCAGCGGACAGATTTTGCCATGCCTCGGGATGAATCATCCGCGCGATTATCTCGAGCGACTGTCCCACGCGCGGGCCGGCATGAAGAATGGGATCCTGCGCATAGCCGAAGACGCGATGGTCGCGCACCGCAGGAATCGCCGGATATTTTTCCCAGAAGTCGCTCGACGACGACGGGTCGCTGCCCATCGAACCGTCCAGCACGACCTCGGGACGCATCGCGATGATGTACTCCATGCTCAGCTGCGGCCACTGCTGGCCGGCGGCCGCAGCGATGTTGTCGGCGCGCGCAATCCGCATGAGCTCATCGAGATAAGTGCCGGCGCCCACCGCGACGATCGGCTGATGGCCGACGAGCATCAACACACGCTGCGGCTTTACGCTTGCCAGGCGCTGTTGAACTGCGGCGATCTGCGCCTGAATCTTCGCGACGAGCCGATGCGCTTGCGGCTGGCGATCGATTCGCGCGCCCACCGTTTCGATACTGGTTTCGATCTGTTGCAAAGTATCGTCGCTGACCATCAGCACCGGATAACCCATCGACTTCAAGGCGCGAATCTGGCGCACGTCCGATGACAGTTCAAGTCCGACGACCAGCGTGGGCCGCAGCGCGATGATCGCTTCGAGATTGGGAGTCAGAAAGGAGCCGACCCGCGGCAGATCGCGCACCTGCGCAGGGTAGTCACAATACTGCGAGACGCCGACGACATCGGGACCCGCGCCCAGCGCGAACAGTGTCTCCGTTACCGACGGCGCCAGCGATACGATCCGCATCCGAGCGGCCGCGTTGGCCGGCGGCGCGAGCACCAGAGCATACACACACAGCGCGGCGGCGGCCGCGAGCCGATACAATCCCACATCGCGAAACTACCTGATCGTACCGGCGCCGGTAAGCGCAGCCTCGCGCTTTGTTGGCTGCGCCCGGCGTGCTCAACTAGCCTGGTGGGACGGGGAGTATCGCCGTGCTCAAGATTGCCGTTTGCATCAAGCAGATACCGCTTGTCGAGGAAGCCAACTTCGACACCGCCACCAGGACCATCAAGCGCGACGGGCCCAATGTGATCAGCGCATTCGATCTGCGCGCGATCTCGCTCGCCGTCGAGCTGAAAAATCTCCACGGCGCCGACACCACTGTCGTCACCATGGGGCCGCCGCAGGCGCGCGACGTGTTGCAGGATGCGCTCGCGATGGGAATGGATCGCGCGGTGCACCTGGAAGACCGCGCTTTCGCGGGTGCGGACACGCTCGCAACGGCGCGTGCGCTCGCGATTTGGCTGGCGCGCGGAAACTTCGATCTCATTTTGCTCGGCAAGTACTCGCTCGATGCGGAGACGGGACAGGTCGGCCCCGAGATCGCGGAACTAATCGGCGCCGCGCAGATAACCGGCGCGCGAAAGCTGGAAATCGACGGCCGCCGGCTGCGCGCCGAGCGCGAAAGCGACGAAGGATTCGAGGAAATCGAGGCCGCGATGCCCGCGGTTATCACCTGCGCCGAGCGCCTCGCGCAGCCGGTCAAGCTGAAGCCGGGTGCGTCCGAGGAGGCGAAGGCCCGGCCGATCCAATCCGTGCGCGCGGCGGAGCTCGGCGGCGATCCGAAAGAATTCGGACTCGCGGGTTCGCCGACGTGGGTGCAGGAGGTTCGCGCCGTCGTGACGCCGAAGACCGAATGCAAGTTTATCGACTCGACCGACGCCGAACGCGCTGCGGCCGAGGTGATGTCGGCACTCGAAACAATCGGCGCGCTCAACCCGCGCGCGCACAATCGCCGTTCGATCGCGGCGGTGCGGCGTGCGGGCAATCGTAGTCATGACCTGTGGATCGCGTGCGAGACCGACCTTGAAGGCCGCGTCACGCGCGGCACGCTTGAGCTGCTTTCACGCGGCGACGAACTCGCGTCGCGACTCGGCGGCGCGCTCGTCGCGGTGGGATTTGGCGGCGCAATCGCGCGACACGCGGGGCTGCTTGCGAGTTTCGGCGCCGACCAGGTGCTGATCGTCGAGCATCCTGCGCTGGTTCCGTACACCCCCGAGGCCGCCGCCGAGGCTGTTGCGAAGCTCGTCTTGACGCACGCGCCGTGGGGAATTTTGATCGGCGCGACCGAGCGCGGGCGCGACTGGGGACCCCGGCTGGCCGCGCGCTTAAGCCTGGGGCTTACCGGCGATGCGATCGCTATCGAGCTCGACTCGGAGCATCGGATGGTCGCGCTCAAGCCGGCCTTCGGCGGCAATATCGTCGCGCCGATTTACTCGAAAACGTTTCCGCAGATGGCGACGGTGCGGCCGGGCGTGCTCGAACTCGCGGCGCCATCGCAAGACAAGCAAGCCGAGATTCGGATCGCGCGTCCTGAGCTGAGCCCGCCGAAAAGCCGGCTCATAAGGGCGCACTCGATCCTCGACGCCACCATTGCACCGCTCGAAGGCACCGAGGTTGTCGTTGGCATCGGCATGGGAATCGGTGGACCTGATGGAGTCGCGCGAGCCGCCGCATTCGCGCGAGTGCTCGGCGCCGCGATATGCGCGACGCGGCGCGTGACGGACAATGGATGGGTGCCGCGGAATTTGCAGGTCGGGTTAACCGGCAAATCGATCGATCCGCGCCTGTATATTGCTCTTGGGGTGCGCGGCGCGCCCAACCATACCTGCGGTCTCAAGCGCGCGGATACGGTCGTCGCAATTAACAACGATGCCGACGCGCTGATCTTCGAGCGCGCGAATATAGGGTTGGTCGCCGATTGGGATAGCGTCCTACCCGCCTTGCAGGATGCCTTCCAGCGCCGCCTTCGATGATCGACTGCAACTACGCGCGGATTTCGTAGAGCGCCGAAAACATATCCCCGACTGGCAGGCGGCGAAAGTGCTTGAATCCCGCCGCGGCGACCAGCTCGCGCGCCTTCGCCTCGCCCATGCACGCGCCGATTCCCGCGCCGCCGTGCGCCAGCGACGTCGTCATGCAGTACAGCGTGCTTATCGAATACATCAGCCGCCCCATCGGATTGATGTTGTCTTCGAGATTCGACGACACGTTTACCTCGACCATCAGGTAAGTGCCGTCGGGTTTGAGCGCGGCTCGAATCGATTTCAGCAGCGCGTCCGGATGGACGGAATCATGCACCACGTCGATGGTCGAGATGAAATCGAACTGCGCGGCCGGCAGCCTGGTGCAATCGACGACGTCAAACTTGATCCGGCCGTCCAGGCCGGCGGCTTTCGCGTTTGCACGCGCGCGCTCCACCGAGCCGAGGTGCGCGTCGAAGCCGAAAACCTGGGCCTTGGGAAATGCGGATGCGATCTCGATCGACGCGCGGCCGCTGCCACAGCCAACGTCCAGCGACGAGCCGCCTTCGTTCAGCTTCGCGACCACCTGCGCCATCGCCGGCAGCCAATTGCGAATCAACTGATTCCGGAATAGCGAGGCTGACGAACGCTCCATCGCCTCCCACGTCTCGGGCGGATACTCGCTCTGCGATACGCCGCCCCCGTTCTTGAATGATGCCATCACTTTCGGCGCCATCGACACATGAGGGACGATCATTTCGATCATGCCGCCGGCGAAAAACGGCGAGTCCTCGCGCGCCAGCACCATCGCATGCTCGGGCGGCATCGCGTAGCTCTTCGCCGAGGCGTCGTAATTCACATATCCAGCCGCCGTCATCGCACTGAGCCATTCGCGCAGATACCGCTCGTTGAGGCCCGTCCGATCCGCAAGCGCCGCGCTGGTAACGGCGCCCGCTTCGGCCAGCGCGCTGAAGATTCCCAGCCGATCGCCGATATAGGTCAGCGCACCGAGCATCGCGGCGCCGATATCAATCGATACCTGCATCCAGAATTGCCTGATCTTGTCCCAATCGAGCTGCTGTTTCTCGTCGGCCATCGTTTCCCTCCGCAGAGGGGCAGTATCTATCAATTCACGCATCTGCGGCTAGGCTTCCCACGCTTGCGACTTAACCGGTTGACGCGGGAGAGCAGTCCGCATCTGACTGCGAAATCCGCCACATCACCTGTCACACTCGGCATCTGACTGAAATAGAATCGTTCCCAAATCGGCGAAGCGCTGGATCGTGAAGGTCGGTTTGAGAGGAAAACACTCCTCAGCCCGTCCATAGCCGTAGGAGGCCCAACACGAGTCGGCAACTACGTTTCGCGCGAAGAGAATATCCGCGCTCGTATCGCCTACAACGAGAGTCTCCGCCGGGGCTATGTGTGGAAACGCGGGCCGAATGACTCTTTTGAAGCTATCGGGGTCAGGTTTCTTTTGGATGCCTGGTGCATCACAAGCCGCGAGCGATATAAATTCTGCGATCCTCAAGCGTTCCATTGCGGCGCGGACTGCTACCTCACCCTTGTTGCTCAAGAGGACGACGGCGATTCCCGAGTCAGATACTTTCCGAAGCACAGACCGTACGGCAGGGAACAGACGCGTTCGTGCTTGACCTTCGCCGCTGTTATAAATGCGTCGATAGGTGGTGATCCACGATGACATCGCGGGCGCCGGTTCCGAATTCAGTATCGGGTTCAGGCTCGCGAACGTCTCTTCGAGACCTATTCCCATACCGATAGTTCGCCTGATGTCTGCCTCCCCGGGCCGAGGCATATCGAAGGCTGCAAACGTCTGGCGAATGCAGTAAGCGATCGCTTCGTGGGTCACGCATAACGTTCCGTCAAAGTCTAGTATCAACAGACGATACTTCTGCATATTTTGTTAGGAATTTCCCTACTTTTCGGGCGCCTTCTCTTCTTCGGGCTTGGATTGCGGGGCGGCGAACATCGAGAGCTGAGCCGGCTTGCCCTCGTCATCCGCGGCTGGCGCGAACAGGCCGGGGCGCTCGACGAAGACCCGGAATTTTTCGAAAAGGTCGGCAAGCTTGGCCTGGTAGTACTCCACGTTTTCGTCGGGATGGTCCGGATCGTACTCCGCCGCCATCTTCGCGGACGCGTTCACCGCCGCACGCGCGCCGCGCCCGGTGACGTAGTATGAAATTTGATCGCCGGCCAGGTACTGCCGCTCGGCCTTGAGCGCCAGCTCGTAGGCGGCCGCGGGATTGCGGCTGTTGTCACCGATCTTCTTGCGATAAGTGTCGAGCGAGTCCTGGATCGTCTCGGTCTTCATCAGATCGGCGATTCCGATTTCGTGGCGAGCGAGACGCGCGCGATAGTCGCCGTGGAGTTTCTCAATTTCGCCGCGCCGATCCTCCAGCAGCAGGCGGAACATCTGTTCCATGAAGCGGCGCTGGAAGCGTTCGAGTCCGCGCGAGCGCAGCCCCGAGCCGCGAATCGTCATCTTTCCCGCCTCGTCCATCAGGA
The DNA here is from genome assembly GCF_036567905.1 of Candidatus Binatus sp. NCBI lineage: Bacteria > Candidatus Binatota > Binatia (SeqCode) > Binatales (SeqCode) > Binataceae (SeqCode) > Binatus (SeqCode) > Binatus sp. (SeqCode). Next base: position 3,444 of record NZ_DATCTO010000060.1, on the reverse strand, counting down.
CGTAGTTTTTCATTTTGTAGGAGAACATCGCGCGGTAACGGCCGTCGATTTCCAGCCGGATTCCCTCGGGCATAATCGATCCAACCTGCTCCAGGAGCCTGTCCGCGCCTTCTTCGCTGGCGCCGTCGGGTGGCGGCACAAAATAGATTCCGTCGGTATCGACCTCGATAACCTGCGCGCCGTGCTCTTCGAGTTTCGCCACCGCGCGCTGAATCAGATCGCGGCCGCGCCTGGTTACCGCGTTGGCCGCGCCGAAGTCATTGAAATGGCCGAGCGAAAAACCCAGGTAGCCGTAAAATGAATTGATCAGAATCTTGAACGTCTGCTGGAGCGCGTCGGCGTTGCGCCGCTCGATACCCTTGAGTTCGCGCGCGAGCGCCTTGGCCTGCACCCGGAAGCTGCGCAGGTCGCCAAGCATCTTGAGGAACACGCCCAGGCGGTCGGCGGCCGGCGCATGCCGATATTGCAGCATCAACGACGGATACAGCGAGGTCACGTCGCAGTGCAGGACGCCGTGGGCGACGCCGCATCGGCGAACCTCCGTGTAGCCGCCCGCGACCGGGCTCGGCGGCGACGGCTCGGGAATGGAATGCCCCGCAGCCAGGTAGGCGCGCATCATGAGCGCGTCGATCTTGGTCGCATTGCCGCGCAGCACCGCGCTCTGGTACGAGTACGGGAATATCTGCGCTTGCACGAAGTAACTGGGAGAGAGGGTCTCGGCCAGCGCGCGCGTCTCACGCGCGTCGTCGAGCGCGTACTCGTAGAGCTTTTCCGGTTCGTGTTCGAAGTAGTGGCTGATTTTCGACGCGTCGATATACACGCGACCCTTGCGCGCCAGCCCGAAGTGTTGCGCAAGCTGCTTCAGCCCCAGGCTCTCCAGTTCGCGGCTCGAGATATCGTAGTGCTGCGCGAGGATCCACGTATCTATGATGCTGCGGCCGGGGATGTCGTAGCGGCGGTAGGCGATCGAACGCTCCGCAATCTGCATCCGCGACGGGCGGGCGCGAAGCTCGCCGCCATCGCGCCCCAGCTTGAGCTTCATTTTGTGGCGGCGCGCCCGCGTCTCCAGGTATTCGAGATCGAACCGGAACAGGTTGTGGCCCTCGACGACGTCGGGGTCGCGCTCCTGGACAATCCGCACCATCTCGTCGAGCAGCGCGCGTTCGTCCATCTCGGTGCCCCTGAGCAAGCGCTCGAAGCCGGTCGAGTCGGTGAGCGAGATCGCGATAACCCGATCGCCCGCGCGCGCCGCCGACGGAAATTCAAACCCCGGCGAGATATAGGTCTCGATATCGAGCTGGAGGCGGCGCAGCTCGCTGAAATCCATCCCGATGAAAAACGTGGTCCCGCTCAGCATCAGATGCTGCTCGACCGGATCGGCCAACACCAGATACGGCGCGTCAGGCGCGTTAGGCGCCTTGCCGGTTGCGTTCCTGAGATGGCGCCTAGCGGCGTCCAGAGCGTCGAGCGAGCCGAAGGTGACGAGCATCCGGTAACGGAAATCGCCCTCGAGCGTGCGCGTCTCATGCGCGGGGCTGAAACCTTCGAGCAAGGCAGCATTCTCGACCAGCGCAAACAGCCGAATCGGACGGCGCTCGCGCGCAAGCTTGCCCGACAGGCGCCGGTAAACGTCGATCTCGGTGTTCGATGCGGCCTCGACCGCGACCACGCCCGGCTCGGCGGGATCGCCGAACAGCAGGCGGTTGCCGTAAAACTGAGCCGAAATCTCTTGGTAAGTAGTCATCGCGTCCCGCGTCCCTCGATTGTGCACCCGCAAGCTCGCGTGGGACAACGCGCCCCCGCGCGTGGATTCAGAACGCGCCGAGGTACCAGACGCCAATCAGAAAGATCGCGTATGCGGCTGCGCCGATCATCAGCGTCGGAGTTCCGAGTTCCGAGTCGCGCAGATTGATGTACAGAATCGCTGCCGAAGCGAGCGCGATCGATCCCGCGAGCAGTTCGGGACTGGTCAGATGCCACGGCGAAAACGCGAGCCCCAGTGCAACCGGGATGCACGACTGGAAGACCATCGCGCCAGTGATGTTGGCGAGCGCGAGATGGTCCTTGCCCTGCCGAATCCAGACAACGGAGTTGTATTTCTCGGGCAGTTCGGTCGCGAGCGGGCTCAACATGAGCGAGAGCACGCCGGGATTGAGATGCACATGGGCTGAGAACACGACGATCTGATCGACGAACTCGACTGCACCGATCAGAATCGCCAGCACGCCCACGATTACCTGCGCGGCCGTCGCCGATGCGCGCGGATCGAGCGGATTCCCGCGCAAAATCGATTCGAAGTAGAGTCCGCGCTCGAGCTGCGCGCCGGCCACGCGCCTGAGCCGCAGCATCACAACCGCGTAGCTCGCGTACACTATCAACAATGCCAGTGCGAGGAGGTGGCGAAGCACCGCACCCATCTCGACTGTGCCTGCGATCATCAGGCACAAAAAAACCGGAAAGAAGAATGCGAGATCCCGGCGCGCGTCCTCGCGCACCACTTTCAGCGCGACCCGTCCCCGGCGCCGGCGAAATGCGAGCGCCGCAATGCCCATCACGGACATCGCCACCGTGGACAGCATCAGCGGTGCGCCGACAATCGCTCCAAGTCCAACCGCGGTATGCGCCGCCGCGCGGTCGCGGCCGGTCAACAGCGCGACCGCCGGGATGAAGGTCTCCGGCAGCGCGGTCCCGACCGCGGCGAGCAGGCTCCCGACCGCGGCCTCAGCCACGTGCAATCGATGCCCCAACCATTCGACCCCATTGGTAAAAAGTTCCGAGCCGGCGAGGATTATCGCGAAGCTGAGGGTCAGGATTATCGCGTGCATTGCCAAAATTGTGCTCAAAGCGAGGCGCAGCAGCGTCGAGAATACGGAGGCCCGCTCGCGATTTCCAGCGCGCACTCATTTTCCGGCACTTCGGCTCGAGTCAGAGGAAAAGATCGGCCGCAATGCAGCCAAACCGGCAAACGATGCGTATAATGTATGTAGCGGTGACCGGCGAGCGCGAATTCGCGACCAGGCCGCGCGGCGGAGCGTGATTCGCCCAATGATCGCGCGAGCGAGGCGACGGTTAAGTTGACTCTGGGCGTAGCGATCCTTAGACTTGATTCTTTGGTGTGGCTCACTTGCCTTTGTATTCTCGTCTGTATAAATGAGGCTACTTGATTCCCGGCTCGCGGTCGCAATGACGGCCGCATTGCGCGCCGATTTTCACGCATCGCATCGACGGCCAACGCCCGCGCAAAACGGAAGCAAAACGAATGAAGCAGAAGTACGAAGGTAAAGACCTACAGGGTCTGGTTGATCTCGGCCGTGAGCAGGGCTACCTGACCTTCGAGCAGGTCAACGACTACCTGCCGCAGGATGTAGCTTCACCAACCGACCTGCGCGCCGCGCTGGACAGCTTCGAGGACCTTGATATCAAGGTGCTCGAGGAAGTCCCGAC
>NZ_DATCTO010000059.1 GCF_036567905.1 Candidatus Binatus sp. | reverse complement strand
TCCGTCCTGCCCGCTTCATCCTTGTTCCTCAAGTTCTAACCGGGCGAAGCCCGCATCTTTTTTTTAATACTGGGTGCAGGGGTCACCCGTGCCCGCAGTTCCATCGCGCGCGCATGCCCCTCGAACCCTTCCATTCGCGCCAAACGCGCGACTACCGGCCCGAGCGCCGCAATCGCGCCGCTGGACGCCTCGATTATACTGGTTCGTTTCAGGAAATCGTATGCACCCAAAGGCGACGCGAAACGCGCCGCGCCCCCGGTCGGCAGAACGTGATTGGGCCCCGCAAGGTAGTCGCCCAGCGGCGCCGGCGTAAGCGGGCCGAGAAAAACCGCGCCCGCCGCCTTGACCCTCGGGACCCATCGCGACGGACTGCGCACGTCGAGCTCAAGATGCTCTGGCGCTATCTCGTTGGCAAGGTCGAAGGCCTCGTTCAGATCGCGAACGATAACCATGGCGCCCCGTTTGACCAGCGCATTCTCGACCTGGCGGGCGCGCGGCAGGCTTGTCAGCGCGACTTCCACCGCCTCGGCGACGCGCTCCGCGATGCTCGCCGACGTCGTCAGCAGCATCGCCGTCTCGTCGCCGGAACCATGCTCTGCCTGCGCGATCAGGTCGGCGGCGATCCATTCGGGATGCGCGCGGTCGTCGGCGATCACCAGCACCTCGCTCGGTCCCGCCATCTTGTCGATATCGGCAACCCCATAGACCATTCGCTTGGCGGCCTGTACGAATGCGTTGCCGGGACCAACGATCTTGTCCACCGGCTCGATGGTTTCGGTCCCGTATGCCAGCGCCGCGACTGCTTGCGCTCCTCCCACGCGGTAGAACTCGTCCACGCCGGCAATTTCCGCAGCCGCAAGCACCGCCAGCCGCTCGCCCTCGGCCGACGGCGGCGAGACCATCACGATTTCGGCGACGCCGGCGATCTTGGCGGGAATCGCGTTCATGAGCACCGATGACGGATACGCGCCGAGCCCTCCGGGCACATAAATCCCCACCCGGCGCATCGGTTGCACCAACTGGCCCAGCCGCATCCCGGACTTGTCGCGATAGCTGAACGATTTCTCCATCGTGCGCCGATGAAAATCTGCGATTCGCCGCGCCGCCAGCTCCAGCGCACGGCGATCTTCAGCCCCGATTCGCTTGATCGCCGATCGCCGTTGCGCGGGCGTCACCCGGATCGTGGCCGCGGTAAGCTTCACCCCGTCAAATTTGGCCGTCAGATCGATAAGCGCGCGATCGCCGCGCTTTCGCACGTCGGCAATAACCTTCGACACCGCGCGGTCGATACCGGCACTGTCGGCGCCCCGGCGCGCGAGTATCGCGTCCAGAAATTTTCTGAACTCTGGCGTCTGAGACTTAAGGACCCGGGGCCTCATGCGGCTTCAACCCTCTGAACTGACCTGGCGAATTATTCTTGAGCGCGCTCGATTCGCGCGCCGAGATGCTTGAGCTTGGCGTCGAGCGCCTCGTAGCCGCGGTCCAGATGATAGATGCGGCTGAGCTCGGTCGTGTTTTCCGCGGCAAGCCCCGCGATTATCAACCCCATGCTCGCGCGGAGATCGGTCGCCATCACCGGAGCGCCGCTCAGCTTCGACGGCCCGCGAACTACGGCGGTGGGACCTTTCATCACTATGTCGGCGCCCATCCGGGCCAGTTCCTGGGCATGCATGAATCGATTTTCGAAAATGGTCTCCGTGATCACGGAGGTGCCGTCGGCCTGCGTCAGCATCGCCATCATCTGAGCCTGAAGGTCGGTCGGAAAGCCCGGGTACGGCAGCGTGCGCAGCTCGACCGACTTGAGTTTATCGCCGCGCGCGACGCGAAGGCCCTTGCCGTTCGCCTCCACCACGACGCCCGCCTCGCGCAGCTTGGCCGCGACCGCCTCGAGATGCTCGACCGGGGCATTTGCAATCGTGACGTCGCCGCCAGTGATCGCTGCCGCCGCCATCATCGAGCCCGCCTCGATTCGGTCGCAGATTATCTCGTGCTCGGCGCCATGCAGCCGCTCGACGCCCTCGATTTCCAACACGTGCGTGCCGGCGCCGCTGATTTTCGCACCCATCTTGACCAGCACTCGCGCGAGATCCTGAACCTCGGGTTCGCGCGCGGCGTTTTCGATCAGCGTGCGGCCGCGGGCCGTGACCGCCGCCATCAAAATGTTCTCGGTTGCGCCGACCGAGGGAAAATCAAGCCAGATTCGCCCGCCCGTCAGTTTCTCGGCGTGCGCCTCGACATAACCGTGACGAAACTGAATCTTGCTTCCGAGTGCGCGAATCCCCGCGATGTGCAAATTCACCGGCCGCGCGCCGATCGCGCATCCACCCGGAGTCGATACGCGCGCGCGTCCGGTGCGCGCCAGCAACGGGCCGAGCACGACGAACGACGCGCGCATCGTCTTGACCAGTTCATACGACGCCTCGTGCGAAGTGACTTTTGCGGCGCAAAGCTCGACGCGATGCTCATCGGTCCAGCGCGCCGCGACGCCGAGCTGGATGAGGAGCGCCAGCGCGGTTTCCACATCGCGAAGCCGCGGGACGTTGGTGAGATGAAGCGGTTCCGGCGTCAGGATCGACGCCATCATGATCGGCAGCGCGGCGTTCTTGCTGCCGCTGAGCATGACGGCGCCGCGCAGCGGAGCGCCCCCATGAATTATCATTTTCTCCATCGCCAACTACGCCCGGCTTCTTTGCGCGCGCACGACGCGCGGATGCCCCGTGAGATCGTTTATCACAGAGACGACCCGCAAGCCCGCTTCCTCGACAAGGCTCGCGACTGCCGCTGCCTGCCCCGCCGCCACTTCCACGATCAGCTCGCCATCGGCGGCAAGATGCGGCGGCGCGCCCGCTGCAATTGCGCGAAAGATGTCGAGCCCTCCCGCTCCCGCGCTTATCGCAAGGCGCGGCTCGAAGGCGCGCACCTCGGGCTCCAGAGCGGCGATCTCCGCGTCATCCAGGTAAGGCGGATTGGAGACTATCAGCTCGAAAAATCCCAGCGCCGGTCCTCCGTCCAGAATTTCGAAGCAGTCGGCGCGCCGGAATGTCACCCGATCCTCGACCCTATGATGCTGGGCGTTGCGCGACGCATGCACAATCGCGTCGGCGGAAATATCCACCGCCGTCACGCGTGCGCGCGCAGCGTTAACCGCAATTGCGATCGCAATTGCGCCGGAGCCGGTGCCGATGTCGAGTACGCGCGCGTCCGGCGCCCCGGCGATAAACTCAAGCGCCGCCGCAACGACGATCTCGCTCTCCGGCCGCGGAATCAGGACGGCAGGACTGAGCTTAAAATCGAGCGAGTAGAATTCCTTGCGCCCCAGGATATACGCGATCGGCTCGCGCTTTTCGCGCCGAGCGATCATCGTCTCGAAGTTTTTCAGCGTCGCCGGGGATGGATCGATCGAACCGGTGATAACCGCGGCGCGCGTGACCCCTGCCGCCGCAGCCATCAGAAGCTCCGCGTCGAGCCGCGCCGATTCGATGCCGCAGGCGGCGAGCCGGCGCGCGGCCTTGTCTATCCCGTCCAACGCGCGCCGCGCGAGCATTTCACTCATAACCGTGCTGCGCGGCTCATGACGATGCTACGCGCTGAGCGCCTGCTCCTGATCGTAGGCCGCCAACGCATCGATGATCGGATCGATTTCGCCGTCGAGAAAATTGTCGAGCTGATGAATCGTGACGTTGACGCGATGGTCGGTCACCCGCGATTGCGGAAAATTGTACGTGCGGATGCGCTCGGAACGGTCGCCCGTCCCCACCATCGAACGCCGCGTCTGCGCGATCTTCGCCTGTTGCTCGGCCTGCGCCGCTTCGAGCAGCCGCGCACGCAGGATCTTCAGCGCGCGCGCCTTGTTCTTGTGCTGCGATTTTTCATCGCGGCAGATTATCACCATGCCGCTGGGAATATGGGTGATGCGCACCGCCGAGTCGGTAGTGTTGACGCTCTGGCCGCCCGGTCCCGACGCGCGCATCACGTCGATTCGCAGGTCCTTCGCTTCGTTGATATTGACCTCGACGTCGTCCGCTTCGGGCATCACTGCCACCGTAACCGCAGAGGTGTGGATGCGCCCTGACCCTTCGGTTTCAGGTACGCGCTGCACGCGATGCACCCCGCCTTCGTACTTGAGCCGCGAATATGCGCCGCGTCCGCTGACCAGCGCGATCACTTCCTTGATTCCGCCAAGCCCGGTGTCGCTCAAGCTCAGCGGCTCGATCTTGAATCCGTGGCGCTCGGCATAGCGCGTGTACATCCGATACAGGTCCCCGGCAAACAATGACGCCTCTTCGCCGCCGGTTCCGGCGCGGATTTCGAGGATCACATTCTTTTCGTCGTTGGGATCGCGCGGGGTGAGCAGCTCCTTGAGTTTCTCCTCGAACGCGGCAAGATTTTTCTGCAGTGCCGGCAGCTCGGCCTTGGCCAGCTCGCGCAAGTCGGCGTCGTCGCCATCGAGGATCGATTTGTGGCCGGCGATCTCGTCGGCGATGCGGATATATTCGCGGGCGCAATGCGCCGCCTCGGAAAGCTGCGAGCGCTCTTTGGCGATTCTGGCGTATTCGCGCTGATTGCCGAGCGTGGCCGGATCGCTGAGCTTGCGCTCGAGTTCCGCCACCCGCTCTTCTATTGCGCTTGCCTTATCCAGCATCGCCGCTCACGCCCCGCCGGGAAAATTCGCGTTGAAACAAAAACGGCGCGGCCGATGCGGCCGTGCCGATGGATTCTCCCCCGCGCACCCGGGTGCGTAGCGCACCGCAGGCGGCGGGAGTTGCTATGCTACTTCTCGGCGGCTGCTCCCGCCGTCTTTTCCGCCGGCTTCTTGATGCCGTACTTGCGATTAAAGCGCTCGACGCGCCCCGCGGTATCGACCAGGCGCTGCGTGCCGGTGTAAAAAGGATGACACTTCGAGCAGACCTCGACGTGCAGCTCCTTGAGCGTCGAGCGCGTTTCGAAGGTATTGCCGCACGCACAGGCTACAGTGCAGCGACGGTATTCAGGATGGATTCCAGCTTTCATTTTTACGTCTCGAACTCTTTTCCCGGTTGCGTCAAAGGATACCATCCGAAGGTATCGCACACAATTCGCCCGTTGCGACCGCCTTTGCGGGCTTTTCGGCTCGCAATCGCGATCGCTGTCTCGACCGCAGCAATCTTAATCACGATTTGCCCGATTGCCACATCCGCCGCGCCGGGCGCCACGGCTGCGCCGCCTCGAATCTCCACGCCTGCGAAACCCCCGCCAGCGCCAACTTCCGGCTTCGCGCCCGACAATCAAACCCTGTTCGCGCCAATCGTCTATCTCGCACCGCCCGGCCCCGCACGCGCGTCGCGCGCGATCGCAATCCTGAACCGGCAGCTCGATTTCCAGCGCAAGATCTCGTTCCATCCCAAGCTCGCCCCCGCCCTCCAGGAGGTCGTCGATCTGCTTCCGCCGCGCCAATCGACAATGATCCGCGCCGCCGCCCTCTACGCGAACCCGGCAATCCCGTGGCGCGACGAGCCCGACGGCACCCATCAGATTTGCGTCGCCGGACGGCCCAGCGATGGCGACTATTTGTACACGCTGTCCCCCGACTGGCGCAGCCCGGAGGAGCCGGCGCGATTTTCGGGCGTGTTCGGCCTCAAGCCCGGCGCCGATTCCACTCCCACCGACATCTCGAGCGTCACCGGCACGCTCGCCGGCGAGCTGCTGATCGACACCTACGGCATCGGCGCGCTGGTCGACGCATCCGCCGATGCGCTCCGCCAGCTTCACGGCGATCTGAGACCGCCGTGGGATTCCTCGCCCGGCGCGTTCAACCACCATGACCGGGCCGCGCTCGACAAATTCCACCGCCAGATGCCGCATCTCGCGGCGAAGTTCGACCACTATTTCAAATTCAACAACCTGCTCGACGAGTTCACCTCAAGCGCGGGCCCGATCGTGCTCCTGAACGTCGATGCCGAGGTTCGCCAGGAAGCGCTCAGGAAATATCCCCTGCTGTATGATTTCTATCGCAAAGTCGTGCCCGCCGTGACGGCTACATCCGCGATTCTCGATTCGCACGGAAATTTCTGGATGCGCGAGGCCTTCGACCACGGCCACATCCGCTTAACCATGATGATTCGGGGCGGCCTGCTCACGCCGTTCAACGGCGCGATGCAACCCGCGGGCGACGGTATCGCGCTCAATGAAATCGCGCGCGGCAGTTACCGCACTCTCGCGTCGGCGCAGGTGACCAGTCTTGCGATGGATTTCGGCCTGGGCAACGTTGGATTTGCAACTGACTACCGCCGCGACCTGGGCTCCGTGACGTTCGTCAACCGGATGGACGCGGTCCCCCAACTGATCGCACCGCCCGGCGTGCATCAGATGATGGACTTGATTGCCGGTGGCTTTCTGCGCGGGCTGGCTGCCGGAAATGGCGGCATGAAGGCAAACCTCAGCTCGCGCCTGCTGCCCAACGGGACTTACGATTTCTCAGGCGGCGTCACGGCGCAGTTGAATTACTCGCCCACGCTCGAGTTGCTCGCGCGAATCGGCGATACGATCGCGAAAAAACACAACGACCAGGTTCGCGCCGAAGAACGCGCGTTCGGCGAGGAACTGTTCGACGCTTTCGTCGCCGACTATAATGATGCGCGTCCGGCAATTGCCGCCTTGGATTTGGATAAAGACAGCCAACAGGAAAAATCCAAATGAGCCGCGCACAACAAAAACGGTTTTTCACAGCCACGCTCTTTGCCGCCGCGATCCTCACCGCGGGATGCGCCGCCGATGACAAGCCCCCGCCGAGCATCCCCGACGCCGGCCCGCAAGCGAGGTTGTTGAGCAATTTGTCGGCCGTGTCCGACGCTCCCATCAATCCGCTTGCCGCCAAGGCGGTTCCTGCTCCCGGCGAAGGACTGTTGCGCGACGACGCCGCTGTCTCGGCCGGGCCCCGCACCTTTCAGACCGAGCCCGGCATCTCGCGCGCGGTCGGCAGCGAAGAAAGGCCCGGCACGGTGCGCCTGCTGAACGACAAGGCCGCCAAGTTCGGGGATTTTTCCGCAGTGATACTCGATCGCGTGTATGCGCAACTCAGTATCGCCGAGAAAACCGAGGATATTTCGCGAACCAGGCTGCCCACCGAACTCAAGCCCGTCGTCATCACGGCAATCCTTGACAAAAGCGGCAAGCTCACCGAACTCATCCTCGAACAACACTCCGGCAAGGCGAAAATCGATCAGATGATGATCGACGTCTGCAAAAAGGGCCTCTGGTACGAAACTCCTCCCGCCGCCGCGCTTTCCGGCGACGGCAACTACAAGCTGACTCTCCGCCTGAAGCTCGAGAACTTCGCCTCCAGCGACGAGCATCATTGGAGCTTCGTCACCGATCTCGGACTCGGCCTCGGCTAGCCGCGCCCCCGATGGCATCCGGGCAGCAGCCATCGCCTGCTTCTGCTAGAATCGCCGCCGTGGATTCGCTCGACGACTATATCCCGCGGCCGGGCCTCGCCGTCCCGATCGTCACGATTCTCGACGCCCGCGGCCGCATCCTCGAAGACCAGCAGCGCGCTGTCGTTCGCTATGCGCTCCAGGACGGCGCCGGCGCCGACATAATCTTTGCCGCAGGCACCACCGGCGAATGGGATCGCATCGACAATCCGCGCCGCCAGGCGGTCGCACGAATCGCCATCGAGGAATGCCGCCGGGCACGCGCGTCCGCGCCCAAGAAAATCGAAGCATGGGCCGGTATCACCGCGCATACGCGAAGCGACACGCTCGACAATCTCAGCCACGCGCTGCACGCCGGCGCCGACGCGGTCGTGGTCGCGCCGCTCTCGATCAAGGACGTCGCGCATCCCGCTGAATTCGTCGAGCGCGACATCGGCGCGGTGTTCGACCGCGCGGGCAGGATGCTTCCGCTGTTCCTCTACGACAACGCCGGCATCGCCGCGCCCGGCAAATCGCCCCACCTGCATACCCGCGACGTCAAGGCGATGACCCGGCTGCCGTACGTGCGCGGAATAAAAGTCACCGCCGGCAAAACCGTCATCGGCAACTACACTCGCGCCGCGTCGCACTTCAAGGCGGGTCACGAATTCGCGATCTACGCCGGCAACCCTTACCTGATCTTCGATTTGTTCGCCCCGCCTGAAGGCGTCGGCGATCGCATGCGCCACTACTGGAACCGTTACCTGACCCAGCGCACGCGTCCCTACGGCGTCGTCGCCGGCCCGGCCAATGCGATGCCGCGCGAATGGCAGCGCGCGTGGCAGGTCTGCCGCTCGGGCGACGTCGAATTGATGCGGTTGTATTCTGATGCAATCGGGGAATTTCGCAGCGCATGCACTTTCCGGCGCGGCGCCCGGGCCTGGCGCCCGACGATCGCATCGCTTAAAGCCTCGCTAAAGGACATCGGCATCATCGACAGCGACGCAGTTGGCGCGGGAACGCCGCCGCTCAGCGACACCGAGCGCCGCGAATTCTCCGCACGATTCTTAAGCCTGCGCGAGCGCGCCGCCGAGATGCTGGAGCGCGGATGGGTCAGCGAATACGATTCGGGGGATCGCGCCGGCGCAAAAAAAATCGGTTGAGAGCAATGGCTGAAGAAAAACTCGATGTCGTCGGATGCGGGAGCATGGTCGTGGACCTGTTCTATCGCACCCCGCGGATTATCCGCGCCGACGAAAAAATTCTGCTCCGCGCGCATACTGCCAGCGCCGCCATCGAACGCACGCAGGTCGGCGGGCTGGTCCTGAACCATCTCGGATGGGGCCGAATCCTGGGCCTCAAAACCGGCATCTTCGGCAAGATGGGCGACGACCGCAACGGCGAGTTTCTCCGCGACGGGATGGATCGCCTCGGCATTCGCCATCACCTGACCTTCGACGGAACCGCCAGCGCCTTTGCGAACATCTTCGTGGACGCCAACGGCGATCGCGCTATCTACATGGCGCGCGGCGCGACCGGCGAGCTCACCCCCGCCGAGGTCCGCAGCCGCCACGGCGCGTTCATCCGCCGCGCCAATCTTGTTTCGACCGAGATTTCGCAGCTCCCGCTTCGCACCGTGCTCGCAATTCTGCTTTTCGCGCGCACCCATTCCATTCCGACCGTCCTCGACCTCGACGTGCCGCCCTCCGACGCAATCGGCTCGCTCGGCACCCGCGCCGAACTCGAGCGCGCGTTGAAACTCGCGACTTATCTCAAGCCCGCCAAAGCCGCCGCGCGTGAAATCGTCGCCGGCAACGGGCGCGATTCGTTGAAGATGGCCGAAGCGATTCGCGCCCGCTACGGAAATCGCGCGGTGATTATCACCGAGGGCGACAAGGGATGCGCGATAGCGGCGCGCGACACTTCCGTTCGCGTGCCCGCCTTCAAGGTCAAGCAGATCGATTCAACCGGCGCCGGTGACGCGTTCCTCGCCGGCGTCTTCGCCGGCCTTCGGCTGGGGATGCCGTGGGACAGGATCGGGCGGCTGGCCAATGCCGCCGGAGCGGTCGCGGTCACGCGCCTCGGCGCGTTTCCGTCGGGATTCGAAGTGCGCGAGGAAATTCTCGACTTGTATGGCGAGGCGCTCGCGCTGCCCACGCCGCACCGCGATAGCGAGCCGCGCGAAGCGGCCATCGGCGACTCGACTGGCGAAGTCGAAAAATTCTTCGACCTCGCGCTCGCCGAACTCGCCGCGATGCGCGCCGGATTGAACATCGCCGCCATCTCGCGCACCGTCGAGATTATTCGCACCGCGCTTGGCCGCGGTGGCCGTGTCCACGTCACCGGCGTCGGCAAGCCCGAGCACGTCGCACGCTACGCGGCCAGCCTGTTCTGCTCGGTCGGCACGCCCGCCACCTTTCTGCACGCGACCGAAACCCTGCACGGCAGCCTCGGCCAGGTGAATCCGCGCGACGTCGTCATCGCGATTTCAAACAGCGGCAATACTGACGAATTGCTCTCCACCGCGAGCGCCATTCGCGAACAGGGCGCGCAGTTGATCGCGATCACCGGCAACAAGGATTCCGGCCTCGCCCAACTCGCCGACCTCGTCATCCACGTCCCCGTCCCCAACGAAGGCGGCGGACTCGGACTCGTGCCGCGCATCAGCGTGCTCGGCGAAGTCTTCGTGCTCGCGGGGTTGTCGGTCGCGCTGGAACTCGCCCACGGCCTGACCGTCGAGGAATACTCGCGATGGCATCGCGCGGGCGCGATCGGCGAAGCCGCCCGCCGCCTGGCCGAGACGCGCGCCTCCCGCCGCCGCGCCTGAGCGCGCGCCAGCCCCGCACCGGGGTAAGGAAAGCAAAAGGGGAAACTTAATTTTATGTGAGACCCACCGCGGGTTTGCAGGGGTCACCCCTGGCCGTGGCGACGGCAGCGCAGTATTAAGCCGTTGGCAGGGGCGCGCCCGCCAACGGCGGGCGGCCTTAATACTGGGTGCAGGGCTCAGCCCTGCCCCCGCTACTTCCCGCGGAAGTTCGG